>NZ_JBPQTV010000135.1:0-16148 GCF_051386515.1 Streptomyces sp. URMC 123
ACGGCCCCATCCCCTGGTGTGCGGAACCGAGTCAACCGCTTGGCGCACCGCGCCGGGAGCGTGTGCGCCGGGCCAGTGCGCGTGCGCTCTTCACACGGGGTGTGAAGAGCGGAGTGAGGCCCGCGCTCCGCTTTCACACGGGGTGTGCGCGGGCTGCTCGCATATTCGCCCCGCACACTCTCCCGCCGGGCCGCCCGTACCGGTTGACTGCGTCCGTGACCCCCACACGCATCACTCCTCGTAAAGGAGAGCGGACCGTGACCACCGAACCCGAGCAGACCGTGAACACCGCGGAGCTCGCGGAATTACGCCGTGCACTCGATGTGGGCCTGGCCCGGATCGACGGACAGCTCGCCCTCCTGGCGCTCCGCAGCGACCAGGCCGACCGCGATCTGGCCGATCTGACCGTCCGGGTGGCCTCCTTGGAGCACCATCGCTGGCCGATCCCCTCGCTGGCCGCCCTGACGAGCGTGTGCGCCCTGGCCGTGGCCGTCTGGCAGGCGACGGGGCACTGAGCGGCCCCGCCGCCCCGGTCCGCCGCGGCGGGCCGCACCGCCACGGCGGGCCGGCCCCCGCGTCGGGCCGTCAGCCCAGCCGCACGTGATGCAGCATCAGCAGCGCCGCGGCCATGTTCGCGGCGGGCACCTCACCGCGCGCCACCATGTCGGGGACGAGCTTGAGCGGCACCCACTCGCGGCGGTCGGACTCGAAGTCGTCCTCCGGGTCCCCGAGGCACTCCGCCTCGTCGGTCCAGAAGATGTGGTGCCGGGCGTCGGTGAGGCCGTTGGAGGGCTCCACGGTCATCAGATGGCGGAGCGGGCCCGGCCGCCAGCCGGTCTCCTCCGCCATCTCCCGGGCCGCGGCGGCCTCGATGTCCTCCCCGTCCTCGACGACACCGGCGGCCAGCTCCCAGCCGTAGGTGTCGGTGATGAAGCGGTGCCGCCACAGCAGCAGCACCTCGTTGGCCTCGTTGACCGCCGTGGCCACGGCGACCGGCCGCAGCCGGATCACGTAGTGGTCCAGATGGCGGCCGTCGGGGAGTTCCACATCCGCGAGATGGACACGGAACCAGCGGTTCTCGAACACGGTCTGCTCCCTGAGATTCTTCCAGCGCACGTGTCTGCCACCTTCCGCCGTAGAGATGGCAACATCGCACCAGGGGCCGTGTTCACAGCGGAACGCGCAACGCCCCGTCGATCAGCTCGGCGGCTTGCGCCGTCGCCGCGCACTTGCTGGCGACGAGATGCTCGCGGACCGCGCGGAGCCGGTCCCGCAGCCGCTGTGATTCCATGCCCCGGGCGCGCTCGGCCATCTCCACGGCGGTTTCCACGGCCCGGTCCGCCTCACCCTGCCGCAGCTCGATATGGGTGAGCATGGCCAGCCGGTGCACCCGGCCCCGGTCGTGCGCCGGGGTGTCCACGGCCGCCGTGGCGTGTTCGCGGGCGCCCTCCAGATCGCCCAGGCTCAATAACGCCTCCGCCACCTGCACATTGACCAGACCGGGCTGGACGTAGCCGGTCTCGGCGGGCTCCTGGCCGAGCCGGATGCGTTCGGCGGCGCTCTCCGCCCGGCGGATGCAGGAGAGCGCGCTCACCCCGTCGCCCAGCCGGGCGTACGCCTTGGCCTGCATCGCGTGCAGATCGGCGGCCAGCGCGGGCGTGATGTGCGGGCCGGCGGCCCGCAGGGCGGACTCGGCGAAGGCCACCGCCTGCCGGTACTCGCCCATGAACAGCGACTGGTTCACCAGCAGCGCGATCACGTACGCGCCCAGCCCCCGGTCGCCGCTGGCCTTCGCGAGCCGCAGCGCCTGGTGGAAGTAGCGCTGCGCCAGGCCGTGGGCGTCGGAGTCGTAGGCGCAGATCCCGGCGATGGCGACCAGGGCGCCGGCCGCCCGGTGCAGGCGGCGGCCGGTGGCGTCGGTGTAGCTGCCCCGCAGCAGGGGCGCGGTCTCCGCGTTGAGGAACCCCACCACCCGGCCGCGGGTCGCGATGCCGCCCGCCTTGCGGTACATCTGCTCGTAGTGCGCCCGCGCGGCCCGCAGGGTGGCGATGTCGGCCAGGGAGACCCTGGTCCGGCCGTCCCGGGAGACGTCGGCGTCCTCCGGCGGGTTCTCCCACTCCCACACCGGGATCACGGCGGGGGTCCCGGTGAGGGCGGGGGCCCTGACGACATGGGGGCGCTGCTGCTGGTCCGAGCGCCACAGGGCGGTGGCCCGGTCCACGAAGCCGGCCAGCGGGGTGCCGGGCCCGGGAAGGCCGGTGCCGCCGGGGCGGCCGAGGCCGATGTCGTCGAGGGTGAGGGCGCGGTGCAGCCGCTCGCCGAGCACCTCGCAGATGAGGTCGGGCACCTGCCCGCGCGGACGCTGCCCTTTGAGCCAGCGCGCGACGGCCGTGTGTTCGTAACGCAGGGTCAACCCGCGGGCCCGTCCGGCTTCATTGATGTGCGCCGCCAGCCCGGCGTGGGAGATGCCCGCCTCGACGAGAACGGCGTCGAGCAAGGAATTGGGCTCCATGCCTGCCCTCCAGGAGCGCTCGGTGACGCCAGACTAGACGAGCGCGGCGCGCACGGGGAGTGAGCGGGCGGGTGGTCGAGACGATGGGCGGCCCCGTGTCAAGTGGCCGAGCGGTTACGGGTGGATTCGCCGGTGGACGAGCCCGGTCGACCGCTGCTCGGCGGCGGAGTTGACCCCGGCGGCGGGGGCCATGGCGGGCTCGACCGGCAGCCGCTGGCGGTCGTTGCGCAGCACCAGCAGGGCCACGTCGTCGGCGAGCCGGCCGCCGGTGTGCCGCAGCAGCGCGGAGTGGACGCTCTCCACGACCTCGGAGGGGACGACCACCGGGGCGCGGGCGGCGTCGGCGAGCACCCCGGCGAGGGGGAAGAAGGCCCCCTCGCGGTCCCGCGCGTCCTCGGCGCCGTCGGTGTGCAGGAACAGCGCCTCGCCGGGCAGCAGATGGGAGCAGCGCACCGCGTCCAGTTCGGCGGGGAGCGGGAAGGGCCCCAGCGGGGGCAGCGGGTCGCCGCCGGCCACGGGGGCCGCCGGCGGGCCGCCGACCGCGGTGCCGCACAGCCGGTACGGCCAGGGGTGCCCGCAGTTCAGCGCGGTCACCTCGCTGTCCTCGCCGACCTCCAGCAGCAGCACGGTGACGAACTCCTCGGCGAGCGGCCCGTCCGGGTCGCCGCGGTCGGGGCCGGCCCGCTCCTCGCCGGCCCGCTCCTCACTGGCGCGCTCGCGCAGGTGGCGGTGCATGGCGCGCTCCAGGCGGCGCAGCACCCCGGCGAGCTCCCGCTCGTCGTGCGCCGCCTCCCGAAAGCTGCCGAGCAGGGCGGCGACGGCGCCGATGGCGGCGAGGCCGTGGCCGCGGACGTCGCCGATGACGACGCGCACCCCGTACGGGGTCGCGAGCGCCTCGTAGAGATCGCCGCCGATCGCCGCGCCCCGGGTGGCGGAGAGGTGCCCGGCGGCGACGGTCAGCCCATCGAGCCGGTCCGGCAGGGGGCGCAGCAGCACGCGCTGGGCCGCGGCGGCCACGTCCCGGGTCCGCTCCAGCTCGCGGACGAGCCGCGCCCGGCGCCCGGTGGTGAGATAACTGGCCGCCACGACGGCAACGATGGCGAGACAGGTGCCGACGCGGGTGGCCGACTCCTCGCCCCGGCCGACGGCGCCGAGCGGTACGAGGGCGAAGACGGCGCAGAGCCCACCGAGCAGCACGCACTGGCGGCGGCCACTGCCGGCACAGGCGATCGCGGGGGCGGCGGCGAGCAGCTGCACGGCCTGGGCGCGGGCCGGGGAGAACACCTCCCACACGACGACGGCGAGCACCCAGAGGCCCGGAAGTGCGAGGACGAAGCCCCGCCACGCCCTGGAGGCGCCGGCGCGCGCGCCGCCCCACGCCCTGGTACGGATCATGCCGACGGCCCCCCTAGCAGGCTCACAGGCGGTCGGACAGGGCGGAGAAGTCGCGCGCTCAACAGGCCCTTGACGACCGGATCGATTCTTGCGACTGTGCGCACCCAGGTGACCACGCGCGGTATGCGTTTCACTCGATCGAGTGAGGAAACGCCCCGGGACGGCGTGCGATATATGCAACGCCGCCGCGCCCCGCAGGGGGCCCGGCGCGCACGCAGAAGGGCCGGGGCGGGCGACCGTCCGCATGAGACGAACGGTCACCCGCCCCGGCCCGTGAGCGCCCCTGGGGCAGGGCGTTCCGGCCGGTGGCCGTCACGCTCCGCGCAGCAGCGCCCCCGTCCGCTCCGCCGCCGTGACGACCGCCGCGTCGCGCGCCGCGGACGCCTCCTCGACGGTCAACGTCCGGTCGGCCGCGCGGAACCGCAGCGCGTACGCGAGCGACTTCTTGCCCTCGCCGATCTGCTCGCCGCTGAAGACGTCGAACAGCCGCACGGACTCCAGGAGTTCCCCGGCGCCCGCCCGCAGCGCCGCCTCGACCTCGGCGGCCGGGACGTGCTGGTCCACCACGAGCGCGACGTCCTGCGTGGCGACCGGGAACGTGGAGATCCGGGGCGCGCGGACGGCGCCGCCGCCGGCCCGCTCCAGACGGTCCAGGTCGAGCTCCATCGCGCTGGTGCGCTCCGGCAGGCCCAGGGCCTTGACGACCCGCGGGTGCAGCTCGCCGGCGTGGCCGATGAGCTCCTCCGCGCCGTCCACCACGACGTACAGCGCGGCGCAGCGGCCGGGGTGCCACGGCCCGTACCGGCCCTGGCGGACGCTCAGCTCGGCACCGGCCTCGCGGGCGACCGCGCGGGCCGCCTCGACGGCGTCGGCCCACTGGGCCGGGCGGCCGCCGCCCCACCAGCCGGAGACCTCGCGGGCGCCGCTGAGGACGGCCGCGGCGTGCCGGGGCTGCGCGGGCAGCGCGGCGTCCAGCGCGGCGATCTCCTCGTCGGTCGGCCGACGGTCGACGGGCAGCCGCACCGCGGTGCCGGGCCGCTCGCCGGCCAGGAAGACCAGGCCGGTCTCGAAGAGCGCGAGGTCGTGCGTGCCGCGGCCGTGGTTGCGGCGCAGCGCGCCGAGCAGCCCCGGCAGCAGCGTGGTGCGCAGGCACGGCTCCTCGTCGGAGAGCGGGTTGACGAGCCGCACGGTCCGGCGGGCCGGGTCGTCGGCCGCCAGCCCCAGCTGGTCGAGCACGCCCTCGCCCATGAACGGGTAGGTGGGCGTCTCGACGAAGCCGGCGCCGGCCAGCGCGCGGCCGACCCGGCGGCGCAGCCGCTGGGACTCGGTGAGCCCGCGCCCGGAGGGCGGCTGCGGCAGCGTGGAGGGCAGGTTCTCGTAGCCCTCCAGCCGGATGACCTCCTCGGCGAGGTCGTTGGGGTCGGTGAGGTCGGGCCGCCAGCTGGGCACCGTGACGACCAGCTCGTCCTGGCCGTAGACGTCGCAGCCGACCTCCTGGAGCCGGCGGACGACCGTCTCCCGGCCGTAGTCGACGCCGGCGACCTTGTCGGGGTGGTCGGCGCGCAGGGCGATGGTGCGCGGCCCGCTGGGCGTGACGACCTCGGTGACCCCGGCCTCGGCGGTGCCGCCGGCGAGCAGCACCAGCAGGTCGACGGTGCGCTGGGCCGCGGCGGACGCGGCCTGCGGGTCGACGCCGCGCTCGAAGCGCCGGGACGCCTCGGAGGACAGCTTGTGCCGGCGCGCGGTGCGGGCCACGACGACGGGGTCGAAGTGCGCGGCCTCGATGACCACGTCGGTGGTGCCGCGGGCGGCACCGGTCTCCGGGTCGACGGTGGCGTCGGCGATCTCGGTGTCGGCGCCGCCCATCACGCCCGCCAGGCCGATCGGCCCGGAGTTGTCGGTGATGACGAGGTCCTCGGCGTCGAGGACGCGCTGGGTGCCGTCGAGGGTGGTGAGCTTCTCCCCGGGCAGGGCGCGGCGCACGCCGATCGGCCCGTCGAGACGGGAGCGGTCGTAGGCGTGCAGCGGCTGGCCGAGCTCCAGCATCACGTAGTTGGTGACGTCCACGGCCAGCGAGATCGGGCGCATGCCGGCCTTCTGAAGGCGGCGCTGGAGCCAGATCGGGGAGCGCGCCTCGGGGTCCAGACCGGTGACGGTCCGGGCGGTGAAGCGGTCGCAGCCGGTGGGGTCGGAGACCTTGACCAGGTAGCCGTAGCCGTTGGGCGGCGGCACGTCGAGCAGCGCCGGGTCGCGCAGCGGCAGGCCGTAGGCGATGGCGGTCTCGCGGGCGACGCCGCGCATCGACAGGCAGTAGCCGCGGTCGGGGGTGACGGCGATGTCGAGGACCTCGTCGTACAGCTCCAGCAGCTCGGTGGCGTCGGTGCCGACCTCGTACTCCGGCGGCAGCACGATGATGCCGTGCGTACCGTCGTCGCCCATGCCCAGCTCGTCGCCGGAGCAGATCATGCCGCGCGAGACCTTGCCGTACGTCTTGCGCTCGGCGATCCGGAAGTCGCCGGGGAGGACGGCGCCGGGCAGGGCCACGACGACCTTGTCGCCCTCGGTGAAGTTCCGGGCGCCGCAGACGATCTCCTGCGGCTCACCGGTGCCGTTGGCCTGCCCGACGTCGACGGTGCAGAAGCGGATCGGCTTCTTGAACCCCGTCAGCTCCTCGATGGTGAGGACCTTGCCGACGACCAGGGGGCCGGTGAGGCCGGCGCCGAGCTGCTCGACGGACTCGACCTCGAGACCGGCGGCGACGAGTTTGGCCTGTACATCGCGACCGGTCTCACCGGCCGGCAGGTCGACGTACTCCCGCAGCCAAGAAAGCGGGACCCGCATCAGATCTCCATCCCGAACGGCCGGGTGAAGCGCACATCACCCTCGACCATGTCTCGCATGTCCTCGACGTTGTGGCGGAACATCAGCATCCGCTCGATGCCGAACCCGAAGGCGAAGCCGCTGTACCTCTCCGGGTCGATGCCCGCGGCCACGAGCACCCGCGGATTGACCATGCCGCAGCCGCCCAGCTCGATCCAGCCCTCGCTGGAGCAGGTCCGGCAGGGGCGGCCGGGGTCGCCCACCGACGCGCCGCGGCAGACGTAGCACTCCATGTCGAGCTCGGCGGACGGCTCGGTGAAGGGGAAGTAGTTCGGGCGCAGCCGCGTCGTGAGCCCCTCGCCGAACAGCGAGCGCACCATGTGCTCGATGGTGCCCTTGAGGTCGGCCATCGTCAGGCCCTCGTCGATGGCCAGCAGCTCGACCTGGGTGAAGACGGGGGTGTGCGTGGCGTCCAGCTCGTCGGTCCGGTAGACCCGGCCGGGGCAGACCACGTAGATGGGGGGCTCGCGGTCGAGCATCGAGCGGACCTGCACCGGGGAGGTGTGGGTGCGCAGGACGACGCCGGACTCCGCCTTCTCGTCGGCGCCCCGGACGAAGAACGTGTCCTGCATGGCGCGCGCCGGGTGGTCCGGCTCGAAGTTGAGCGCGTCGAAGTTGAACCACTCCGCCTCGACCTCGGGGCCCTCGGCCACCTCGTAGCCCATGGCGACGAAGATGTCCTCGATGCGCTCACCGAGCGTGGTCAGGGGGTGCCGGGCGCCGGCGGGGACGCGGTCGTGGGGCAGCGTGACGTCCACCGCCTCCTCGACCAGGACCCGCTCGTCGCGCTCGGCCTCCAGCTGCTCCTGGCGGGCCTTGAGGGCGCGGCCGACCTCGCCGCGGGCGCCACCGACGCGCTTGCCGGCGTCGGCCTTGGCGTGCGGCGGCAGGGCGCCGATCTCGCGGTTGGCCAGGGCGAGCGGGGAGCGGTCGCCGGTGTGGGCGATCTTCACCTCGCGCAGGGCCTCGAGGTCCCCGGCGGCGGCGATGGCGGCGAGCGCCTCGTCCCGCATCCGGGAGATCTCTTCCGGTTTCAGTGCCTCGACCTCAACAGGGTCGTACGACTTATTGGGTGCCGACATCTCTTCCCGTGCTTCCGATTGGCTGGTGGCGCGGCCCACACTCGTGGCAAAGGCGGCCGAGGCTGCCAAAGGTGCCAAAGGTCGAGTCTAAAGGGCGCGAGGAGGGTGGGACGCCCGTGGGCGGGGCCGGGGGCGGTGCCCCGGGGCCGGGCCCCGGCTCAGGAGAGGAAGGCCGGGGTGCCCACGGGCAGGGTAAATCGGAACTGGGCGCCGCCGCCGGGGGCCCGCCCCACGGTGATGGTGCCGCCGTGCGCCTCCACGATGCCCTTGACGATATAGAGGCCCAGGCCCGTGCCACCGCGCTTGCTGCCCCGCCAGAAGCGGGTGAAGACACGGCTCATCGACTCCTCCGGAATGCCGGGGCCCTCGTCGCTCACGGTGACCGCCGTGCCGGCGCAGCCCCGCTCGCGCGGGGCGGACGAGGGCGCCACCTCGATGGTGACAGTCCCCTCGCCGTGCCGCACCGCGTTTTCCAGGAGGTTGCCCAGCACCTGGTCGATCTTGTCGGGGTCGGCCCAGAGTGCGGGCAGCGGGCGGGTCACCCGCACGTCGAACCGGCCGTCGCACTGCCGGGTGCCGGTGAAGACGTCGACATGGCGCCGGACGGCGGCCTCCATGTCGACCGGCTGGCGGCGCACCTCCAGGCGGCCGGAGTCGATCCGGGAGATGTCCAGCAGCTCGGCGATCAGCCGGGTGACCCGGCTGGCGTCGGCGTCGACGGTCTCCAGCATCAGCCGCTTCTGGTCGTCGGTGAACCGCTCCCACTTGGCCAGCAGGGTGGCGGTGAACCCCTTGACGGAGGTGAGCGGGGAGCGCAGCTCGTGGGCGACGGTGGCGATCAGCTCGGCGTGGCTGCGCTCCGTACGGCGCCGGGTCTCGGCGCCGCGCAGGGAGATCACCAGCCGGTGGAGCGGGCCGGTGGGGCCGGTGCGCACATAGCGCGCGGAGACGAGCACCTCGCGGCCGCCGGGCAGCAGCAGGCTCCGCTCGGGCTGGCCGACCCGGGTGGCCGCCCCGCCGTACGGGTCGGTCAGGGTCCACCAGCGGCGGCCCTCCAGGTCCTCCAGCGGCAGGGCGCGCTCCAGCGGCAGGCCCAGCACATCGCAGGTGCGCAGCGCGGTGATCCGGGCGGCGGCGGCGTTGAAGCAGACGACGCGGCCCCGCTCGTCGGCGACGACGAGTCCGTCGGGCAGGTCGTCGGGGTCGAGGCCGAGCTCGGTGAGCCCGGGCGACCAGCCGGTCAGCGCGCTGGTGGCCGGGCCGGCGCCCGGCGCGAAGCCCTTGGATGTCCTGACATCCATCCCGCACCCCCCTTTCGGGCCGCCCCCGGGCAGGCAACCCTACTAGGTCGAGGTGACGGAGCGGCACCCTGCGGAAGCACGCTGCGCACGAGCGGACGCGTACAGGCACACCGCGGCGGCCGTGGCGAGGTTGAGGCTCTCCGCCTTGCCGTGGATCGGGACGCGCACCACCGCGTCGGCGAGCGCGCGGGTCTCCTCGGGCAGCCCCCAGGCCTCGTTGCCGAAGATCCAGGCGGTGGGCCGGCCGAGGACGCCCTCGTCGAGCTCGGTGTCCAGGTCCCGCTCGCCGGCGCCGTCGGCGGCCACGATCCGCGCGCCGGCCTCGCGCAGACCCCGTACGGCCTGCTCGACGGGGACGCCCACGGCCACCGGCAGATGGAAGAGGCTGCCGACCGAGGCCCGTACGGACTTGGGGTTGTACAGGTCCACGGAGGCGTCGGTCAGGACGACGGCCTCGGCCCCGGCGGCGTCCGCGCAGCGCAGCACGGTGCCGGCGTTCCCGGGGTCGCGCACATGGGCGAGGATCGCGACGAGCCGGGGGCGGGAGGCGAGGATGCTCTCGAAGGGCCGGTCCAGGAAGCGGCAGACGCCGACGAGCCCCTGGGGCGTGACGGTCTGCGAGATCTCCGCGACGACCTCGTCGGTGGCGGTGTGGACCTCGGCGCCGGCGGCGCGGGCGGCGGCCACGATGTCGGCGTACCGCTCGGCGGCCTCGACGGTGGCGAACAGCTCGATCAGGGTGGGGCCGGCGTCGCCGCGGTGCTCGACGGCCTCGCGGACCGCCTGCGGGCCCTCGGCGATGAACCGGCGCTCCTTACCGCGGAAGGCGCGCTTGGCCAGGCGGCGGGCCGCGACGACGCGCGGCGATCGCAGGGAGGTCAGTTCGGGGGCCGCCATGGCTTCACCTTCGACGTTCGTTTCGGTCCGGACGGTCGTTGCGGTCCGGCGGGCGCCGCGCCGTCTCCTACGGGGCGCCGCGCGGTGGGTGCGGGGTTCGGGCCGGCTGCCCCGGCCCCGGACGCGATCGGACCCGCAGGCCGGGGGCCTGCGGGTCCGGTCAGCACGTCCGGTTCGACGTCACCGTCAGGCGGCGGCCTTCGGGGCGTTGACGTCGCTCGGCAGCGCCTTCTGGGCCACCTCGACGAGCGCGGCGAAGGCGTTGGCGTCGTTGACGGCCAGCTCCGCGAGGATCTTGCGGTCCACCTCGATGTTGGCGGCCTTCAGACCCTGGATGAGGCGGTTGTACGTCATGCCGTTGGCGCGGGCAGCGGCGTTGATGCGCTGAATCCACAGCTGACGGAAGTCGCCCTTGCGCTTCTTGCGGTCGTTGTAGTTGTAGACGAGGGAGTGGGTGACCTGCTCCTTGGCCTTGCGGTACAGGCGCGAACGCTGACCGCGGTAGCCGCTGGCCTGCTCGAGGATCGCCCGGCGCTTCTTGTGGGCGTTGACTGCCCGCTTGACGCGTGCCACGTGTTAACTCCTTGTAGCGGGGCCGTGGGTGGACTCACACGGCCCGAAAACGATATGGGTCCCGGTGTCGGGCTGCCCTCGTCACCGAGGGCGGGAGGTCAGTCAGATGCCCAGCATCTTCTTGATCTTGGCGCTGTCACCCGGGGCCATCTCGGCGTTGCCGGTGAGGCGACGCGTCAGCTTGGACGACTTGTGCTCGAGCAGGTGGCGCTTGCCGGCGCGCTCACGCAGGATCTTGCCGGAGCCGGTGACCTTGAAGCGCTTCTTGGCACCGGAGTGCGTCTTGTTCTTCGGCATAGCGCCGTTCTCTCCTCGTCAGTGGCGCTCCCAGCCGGTCCGGAGACCGGCACACGGGAGCGTCAGATGTGTCGGTTGCTGTCCAAGGCGGGCTGCCCCGGACATCGCCGGGGCGCGGGCCCCGGGATCACGCCTCGGCGGGCTCCTCGGCGTCCCTCGCCGGAGCGGTGCGCTCCGCCTTGCGGGCCGCCGCGGCCTCACGGGCCTCGGCCATCGCCTCGGTCTTCTTCTTGTGCGGACCGAGGACCATGATCATGTTTCGGCCGTCCTGCTTCGGGTTGGACTCCACGAAGCCCAGATCCTGGACGTCCTCGGCGAGCCGCTGAAGCAGTCGGAAGCCCAGCTCGGGGCGGGACTGCTCACGACCGCGGAACATGATCGTGATCTTGACCTTGTCGCCCTGCTTGAGGAACCGGACGACGTGACCCTTCTTGGTGTCGTAGTCGTGCGGGTCGATCTTCGGCCGGAGCTTCATCTCCTTGATGACCGTGTGCGCCTGGTTCTTGCGCGCCTCACGGGCCTTCATGGCCGACTCGTACTTGAACTTGCCGTAGTCCATGAGCTTGCACACCGGCGGCCTGGCGGTCGCCGCGACCTCGACCAGGTCGAGGTCGTACTCCTGGGCAAGCTCCAGTGCCTTGGCCAGCGGGACAATGCCTACCTGCTCGCCACTGGGACCGACGAGTCGCACCTCGGGGACGCGAATCCGGTCGTTGATGCGGGGCTCGGCGCTGATGGGGCCTCCTCGGTTGCACCACGCGAGTTGTCTGGCGGACAGCCGCGTAACGTCTCTGTTCTGCGACCCCGCCGGAACCGGAACGCAAAAACGCCCCGGACGGGACACAGGCGGGGCTCCTCACAACCGGGAGCACCGCCGCGTGCGTGCCGCGGGGCGCATCGGGCCGGTCCGCACCGCCTGGGGCGGGAGACCTGCCTGACCGGGGACCCGCCGCCCTCGGGGCGGCCAGGTGGGAGATCGGAGCCTCCACTTGTGGGCCGGACACATCGGTGACCGGCCGGTCGTACAGCCACTATACCGCACGTCGCGGGGGCGGGCCCGCCCGGCGGAGGGCCGCTTCGGCGGGCTTATCGTGTGGGTCATGAGCGACGCCACCCCCGCCCCCGACGCCCCGAACTCCGCCGCGACCGCGACCGGGTCCCCCGACGGGTCCCCCACGACCGGGTCTCCCGACTTCGACACGCTGACCCGCGACATCGCCGAGGTGCCCGCCGTCGAGGTGATCACCACGGTCGCGGTGCACCTGATGAGCGCGGCGGCGGTCAACCTCGGGCTCGCCGAGGAGGGCGCGGACCACAAGGACCTGGACGAGGCGCGCAAGCTGATCACCGCGCTGGCCGGGCTGGTCACCGCGAGCGCGACCGAGGTCGGCTCGTACCACGCCGCGCCGCTGCGCGACGGGCTCAAGTCGCTCCAGCTCGCCTTCCGCGAGGCGTCCGTGGTGCCGGACGAGCCGGGCCAGGGGCCCGGCGAGAAGTTCACCGGCCCCGTCTTCGGCTGAGGCCCGCCCGCCGTCGGGCCGGCCCGGGGTTCGTCACCCCCGGGCCGCCGCGGGCGGCTCCTCCGGGACTTCCGGGTGGGTGCCGCGGAAGGCCAGGGCCGCCAGCGCCCCGCCGATCAGCGGCGCCACCAGGAACAGCCAGAGCTGCGAGAGCGCTCCCCCGCCCGCGAACAGCGCGGGCCCCAGGCTCCGCGCCGGGTTCACCGAGGTGCCGGTCAGCGGAATGCCCACCAGGTGCACCACGGCGAGGACCAGCCCGACGGCCGGGGCGGCCACGCCGAACGCCACCGGGGTGTGCTGGGTCACCGCGAGGAACACATAGACCAGCAGGAACGTCAGCACGATCTCGGCGAGGAACGCGCCGCCGGTGTTGATGTGCACCGCCGAGCGGTCGCCGTAGCCGTTGCTGCCGAAGGTGCCGTGGGTCTCCAGACCCGGCACCTGCTTGGCGATCAGGAACAGGACCGCGGCGCCCACGATGCCGCCCAGCAGCTGGGCGATCCAGTACTCCAGCGCCGTACGGCCGGTGATCCGCCGGGACAGCAGGGAGCCGAGCGTCACGGCCGGGTTGATGTGGGCACCGGACAGCGGTCCGATGGAGCTCGCCAGCCCCAGCAGGGTGAAGCCGAAGGCCAGCGAGATGCCGACGGTGCCGATGTACTCACCGGCGAGCACGGCCGAGCCCACCGCGAAGAGCACCAGCAGCGCCGTGCCGGTGAATTCCGCGATCACGGTCGGGGTGCCGACCGATCTCAGGTCCAGCGACCGCAGGTCGAGCCTCGGCATCTGCCTCTTTGGCGTCTGCATCGCGCCCTCCTCGCAGAGATCATGGAGCCTCTCTGCATTGTGGGGCGAAGCGGGACATCACGCCTGTCGGGCGTAGACCGGCTCGGCCCCCACGGCGGCCCCCGGCGGCAGCAGCGCCAGGTCCAGGCCCCGCACCAGCCGGGCGCGGAGCGTCTCGTCGGCGGCCAGCGCGGTGGCCACGCGCTGCGCGACCTCACGGGCGTCGACGCCGTCCCCCGCCACCAGGGCCAGCATGCCGTCGGCACCGTCCGAGGGGCCGAGGTGGGCCCGCTCCACGCCGGGCTCGGCCGCGAGCACGGCCCGCACCGCCTCGGTCACCGCCGGGTCCGCCAGCGGGTCGGCGCTCTCCCGCCCCTCGGCGAGCGCGAGCAGCGCGGGGCCGGTCAGCTGGTACGGCACCGGGCCGGCCAGATCCAGCACCAGGGTGTCGGCCTTCTCGTGGGCCACGGCCGCCAGCGCCTGGTGCAGCGGTACGGCCACGGGGCGGGCCTGGGGGTCCCAGCGGGCCAGCGACTCGGTGGAGGTGAACGCGGGCAGCGCGCGCCGGCCGCCGGGGCCCTGGAGGGTCGGCACGGCCATGTCGCTGCTCTTCTCGCGGCGCAGGCCGTCCGGGCCGGTCTCCACGTCACCGAGCAGGGCGACCACGGGGACGAGCAGCCGGGCGCCCGGCAGGGCGGCCAGGACCTGCGGCTCGGCCGCGCGGTCCGCGGCGTAGGCGGCGAGGGCGGCGGTCAGGCGGGGGTCGGCGGAGCCGTCGTCGTCCGCGAAACCGGGGTCGGGGATGTTCTTGAGGGACACGCCCCGACCCTATCCGTCCGCGGAATCCGTGGTCCGGCGCCCTCCGGCGGGGCGGGCGGGGCGCCGGTCACGTACGGGAACGGATCACGTACGGCCGAGGACCGCGTACGGGCACGGACCGCGTACGACCGCGCGGCACGTACGGCGCCGTACGGCCCCGGGTCACGTACGGCGCAGGCGGGCCGCCACGATCAGCAGCAGCACGCCCGCTCCCGCCGCCCCCAGGGGAGCGACCCACGCCGCGAGCCCACCGGCGCCCCGGTCCCGTACCGGGCCCGCCCCGAAGTACCGCCGCTCGTAGGGCCGCGGGCTGGGCAGGCCCTCGCCGGGCGACAGGCCGCCGCCCGCCGCGATGGCCGCCGCGGGGTCGACCGTCCCCGCGCCGAGCTCGTCGTCGCGCCCGCCGGCCGGCGCGTTCCGCGCGGTGCGGGTGAGCAGGGACTTGATCTGCGCGGGGGCCAGCCCGGGGTGCGCGGAGCGGACCAGCGCGACCGCCCCGGAGACGAACGCGGCGGCCGCGCTGGTCCCCCACCCCTCGTAGTAGCGGCGGTCGGGGTCGGCGATGACGACGTCGACGCCGGGGGCGCAGACGGTCGCGTACCAGCGGCGGGTGGAGAACGGCGCGCGCCGGCCGTTGCGGTCGACGGCGGTCACCGCGATGACGCCGGGGTACGCGGCGGGGTAGGACGCGCGGTCGCCGTCCTGGCCGCCGTTGCCGGCGGAGGCGACGACGACGGAGCCCTTGGCGAGGGCGTAGCGCACGGCGGCGTCCTCCGCGGGCTCGGGGTGCGCGGAGCGGCTGTCGTCGCCGAGGGAGAGGTTGATGACGTCGGCGCCGTTGTCGGCGGCCCAGCGGATGCCGTCGGCCAGCGCGCCGCCGCGCAGGCCGCGGGCGCGGGAGCGGTCCGGGTCGCTCTCCTCCAGGATCACCCGGACCGGCAGGATCTTCGCCTCCGGGGCGACGCCGAGGACACCGTCGGTGCCGCCCGGGCCGTGGCCGTGTCCGGCGATGATGCCGGCCATGGCGGTGCCGTGCCGGGCCCACGGGCGGTCGCCCCGCCCGGCGCCGAAGCCGACGAGGTCGCGGCCGGGGAGCACCTGGCCGGTGAGGTCCGGGTGCTGGTCGTCGACGCCGGTGTCGAGGACGGCGACGGTGACGCCCTTGCCCTTGGTGGTCTTCCACGCCTCGCTCACGCGCAGCGCGTCGAGGGCCCACTCCTGGGTCCGGATGTTGTCCGCGTGGGCGGGCGCGACGGGCGCGAGGGCGGTGAGCAGCGCGACGAGGAGCGCGAGGGGGCCCGTACGCCTCGCCCGCCCACCGCGGCGGGTCGCGGTCATCGCGCGGCCTCCGCCGACCCGTCGGCCGCGGCCACGCGGAAGCCCCGGGCGACGCGCTCCGCGATGCCCCGGGCGTCGTGGCCGAGGCCGGCCTGCGCGGGTACGGAGGTCGCTCCGGCGGCGGTGGCCTCCGCGGCGGGGCGCGGGTCGGTGATCGCGCGGCCGTCGGCGAAGCCGGAGACCGCGTAGACGACGGCCGGTACGTCGGTGAGCACGGTGATCGACCAGCTCGCCCGCTGCTCGGCGGCGAAGCGGGCCGCGGCCGTGCCGGGCGCCGGGTGGGTGCGGGGCATCATGTCGCCGCGGGCGGCGAGCCCTTCGGTCTCGAAGCGGCCGGCGAGGGCGCGCATGCCCGCGGTGTCGGCCCGGGTGACGAGGAGGCCCACGGTGGTGACGTTGCTGCTGGTGACGTCCACATAGGTGGCCCTGAGCAGCCGCTCGCAGCCGACGGGGGCGAGGGCGGTGGCCAGCGCGGGGTCGAAGGCGTCGGCGCAGTCGCCGTCGGGGGCGACGGCGATCCTGGTCCACTCGCGGTCCGCGCCGCCGGGTCCGGCGCCCTCGCCGCTCAGGGTGCGCGGGAAGATCGTGTCGACGGGGAGGGTGTGCCACAGGTCGCGGGCGGCCTCGAACGTGTCGGCGGCGGCGGTCCGTTCGGCGGAGTCGGCCAGCAGCCAGCCGCCGGTGGCGGCGCCGCCGAGGAGGCCGAGGCCGAGCACGAGACAGACGCCGGCCGCGGCCTCCTCGGCGG
>NZ_JBPQTV010000136.1:0-16139 GCF_051386515.1 Streptomyces sp. URMC 123
CCCCGCCGCCGGGGCCGTATCGCCCTGGGCGCCATGGCGGCCGTCGTCGCGCTCGGACTCGGGGCACTCCTCGTCCCGCCCCTGCTCGGTGACGACACTCCCGCGAACCGGGTCGAGCAACCCGAGCAGGCGCAGCGGATGAGCAGCGGCACGGTGTTCTCCGCCGCCGAGCTGGAGACGCGGGTGCGGAGCCTGGTCGACAAGCCCTTCCGGGGGCAGGAGGAGAAGCCGGGCCGCGCCCCGGGCATGGTCGGCCCGTCGTCGGAGGACGCGGGCCGCTCCCCGGGGAGCGTCGGCACCGAGAGCACCGAGGGCGCGGAGAGCACCGAAAGCGCCGACGGCTCCGACCGCGCCCAGGGGACCGCCGTGCCGCCCTGTGTGGCCGAGGGCATAGGACGCACCGAGAAGCCGCTCGGCACCGAGGCCGGGGTGTACGAGGGCCGGGACGCGCTGCTGGTCGTGCTGCCGCACCCGGCCGACCCCTCGCGCGTCGACGCGTACGTCATGGACTCCTCGTGCGTGAGCAAGACTCCACCGCCGGCTGGCACAGTGCTGCTCAACCGCACCTATCGACGCTGAACCACGGAACGCGTGCGCCGTCACTTGCCGGGAATGCTCGCCCCGTAGGATTCCGTTGGGTGGGGTGAGAGTCCATACCAAGGGCCCCGAAGCCAGCAGTCGGCAGAGACGAGGAACACATCCGTGAGCGACGTCCGTAACGTGATCATCATCGGCTCCGGGCCGGCGGGATACACCGCGGCGCTGTACACCGCCCGCGCCTCTCTGAAGCCGCTCGTCTTCGAGGGCTCCGTGACGGCCGGTGGCGCGCTGATGAACACCACCGAGGTGGAGAACTTCCCCGGCTTCCGCGACGGCATCATGGGTCCGGACCTGATGGACAACATGCGGGCCCAGGCCGAGCGCTTCGGCGCCGAGCTCATCCCCGACGATGTCGTCTCCGTCGACCTGACCGGTGAGATCAAGACCGTCACCGACTCCGCCGGCACGGTGCACCGCGCCAAGGCGGTCATCGTCACCACCGGTTCCCAGCACCGCAAGCTCGGGCTGCCCAACGAGGACGAGCTCTCCGGCCGCGGTGTCTCGTGGTGCGCCACGTGCGACGGCTTCTTCTTCAAGGACCAGGACATCGCCGTGGTGGGTGGCGGTGACACCGCCATGGAGGAGGCCACCTTCCTCTCCCGGTTCGCCAAGTCCGTCACCGTCGTGCACCGCCGGGACACCCTGCGCGCCTCCAAGGCCATGCAGGAGCGCGCCTTCGCCGACCCGAAGATCAGCTTCGCCTGGAACAGCGAGGTCTCCGTGATCCACGGCGACGGCAAGCTGTCCGGTCTGACGCTGCGCGACACGGTCACCGGGGCCACCCGCGAGCTGCCGGTGACGGGCCTGTTCATCGCCGTCGGCCACGACCCGCGCACCGAGCTGTTCAAGGGTCAGCTGGCGCTGGACGACGAGGGCTACCTCACGGTGGACGCCCCCTCCACCCGGACGAACCTGGCGGGCGTCTTCGCCGCGGGCGACGTGGTGGACCACACCTACCGTCAGGCGATCACCGCCGCCGGCACCGGCTGCTCCGCCGCGCTCGACGCCGAGCGCTACCTCGCGGCGCTCCAGCACACCGACAAGACCGCCGAGCCGGAGAAGGCGGCCGAGGCCGCCGAGGCCGCGGCCATCGTCTGACCCGCCTCCCCTCCCCTCCCCCCACGGCCACCCGAGCAAGGAGACACCCATGGCCCTGAAGTCCGTCACCGATGCCAGCTTCGACGAAGAGGTCCTGAAGAGCGACAAGCCCGTGCTCGTCGACTTCTGGGCCGCGTGGTGCGGCCCCTGCCGCCAGATCGCCCCCTCCCTGGAGGCCATCGCGGCCGAGTACGGCGACAAGATCGAGATCGTCAAGCTCAACATCGACGAGAACCCGAAGACCGCGGCCAAGTACGGCGTGATGTCGATCCCGACGCTCAACGTCTACCAGGGCGGCGAGGTCACCAAGACCATCGTCGGCGTCAAGCCCAAGGCCGCCCTCGAGCGCGACCTCGCGGACTACATCGCCAAGTGACCGCCTGACGGCGGCCGTCCGGCCGCCACCCGGTTTCACGTGAAACACCCGGGACCGTTCCACGTGAAACAGCCCAGTCCGTTCCACGTGAAACGCGTCCCGAGCTTCACAGCGGCCGGAGCGCCGGCTCCTTCTGCACCGCGCCGAGGAGCCGGTCCAGCGCCAGCTCGACGTCCTCCTTCCAGGAGATCGTCGTGCGCAGCTCCAGCCGCAGCCGGGGAAAGCGGTGATGGGGCCGGACGGTCTTGAAGCCGACCGCGAGCAGATGGTCCGCCGGGAGTACACACGCCGGCTCCTTCCAGCGCGCGTCCCCGAACGCCTCGATCGCCTTGAAGCCCCGCCGGATGAGGTCCTTGGCGACCGTCTGGACCATCACCCGGCCCAGCCCCTGACCCTGGTAACCGGGCATGATCCAGGCCGTCATCAGCTGGACGGCGTCGGCGGACACCGGGCTGGTGGGGAACGCGGTGGAGCGCGGCACATAGGCGGGCGGCGCGTAGAGCACGAAGCCCACCGGCACATCGTCGACGTAGACGACCCGCCCGCAGGAGCCCCACTCCAGCAGCACGGCGGAGATCCAGGCCTCCTTCTCCAGCTCCGGCCGCCCGGCCTTCACCGCCGCTTCGCCGCTGACCGGGTCCAGCTCCCAGAAGACGCAGGCCCGGCAGCGCTTGGGGAGGTCCGGAAGGTTGTCCAACGTGAGCGGTACGAGCCGACGCCCCATGAAGCCAGTCCCTCACTTCCGTCGCCTGCCGCGACCAGCGCGGCGGTCAGCGCTCCTCGCTCACGGACCAGGCTGCCGACGAACCCGCCGACCACGCCGAGTCCCAGTCCTGTCGTCATCCATACGGTGCGGCTCGGCGATCGCATGGTCTGCCTCCGCATGAGGTTCAGAGTGAACGCGCCTCGACCCGACCGCATCGTATCCACCGGACGTTCCCACCGACACCGCGCCACGGCAAAGGGCGGGTGACGCCCGGGACACCACCCGGCACGTCACCCGCCCTTCCGCGGATGCGATCACGGCCCCAGGCCGCGCCGCCCGTCACGGCCCTACGCCGCGCCGCCCTCCAGCCCCTCGGCCGGCTCCTCGCCGTCCTCGGGGTCCCGCGACAGCCGCTGCTCCAGCACCCGGCCCTCGCCCGGGGCCAGCGTCGACAGGATGCGCTCCAGGTCCTCCATCGAGGCGAACTCGACGACGATCTTGCCCTTCTTCTGGCCCAGGTCGACCTTCACCCGGGTCTCGAAGCGGTCGGAGAGCCGGGAGGCGAGGTCCGTCAGCGCGGGGGAGACCCGGGCGCCCGCCCGCGGCTTCCTGGCCTTGCGCGCGGTGGGCCGCGAGTTCATCAGTTGGACGATCTCCTCGACCGTCCGCACCGACAGCCCCTCGGCCACGATCCGCTGCGCGAGCTGGTCCTGCTCCTCCGCGTCCTCCACCGACAGCAGGGCGCGGGCGTGACCGGCGGAGAGCACTCCGGCCGCCACCCGGCGCTGCACGGCGGGGGAGAGCTTCAGCAGGCGCAGGGTGTTGGACACCTGCGAGCGGGACCGCCCGATGCGGTCCGCGAGCTCGTCGTGGGTGCAGTCGAAGTCCTTGAGCAACTGGTCGTAGGCGAAGGCCTCTTCCAGCGGGTTCAGCTGCGCGCGGTGCAGGTTCTCCAGCAGCGCGTCCAGCAGCAGCTTGTCGTCCTCGGTGGCCCGGACGATCGCGGGGATCTTCTCCAGGCCCGCGGCCCTGCACGCCCGCCACCGCCGCTCGCCCATGACGAGCTCGTAGCGCAGCGGCCCCAACTGCCGTACGACGACGGGCTGGAGCAGGCCCACCTCCTGGATGGAGGTGACCAGTTCGGCCAGCGCGTCCTCGTCGAAGACCTCGCGCGGCTGCCGGGGGTTGGGGGTGATGGCGTCCAGAGGCAGCTCGGCGAAGTGGGCCCCGGCCGGGCGCGCGATGCCGTCGGCGTCCTCCGCCGCGGGCCGCGGGTCGGGGTCGGAGTCCACGGCGCTGGCGCCGCCCCGCGGGAGCGTGGTCACCTTCGCCGCGGCCACCCCCCGCTCGGGCGTGAGGGACGGGACCGCCGCCGGAGAGGTCACCGCGGCCCCCACGACGGGACCGGAGATCTCCGTGCCCTGCGGGGCCGCGGGGATCAGAGCACCGAGCCCCCGGCCCAGTCCCCTACGACGTTCACTCACTGAATCCCCTCCGACATGCTGTGCTGGTCGTGCGTCATGTTCTCGCCCCCGTGCATGCGCGGCCCGTCGTACCGCACCCCGCCCTGGCCGTCCGGCCGCGAGACGCCCCGCAGCGCGATCTCCCGGGCCGCTTCGAGATAGGAGAGGGCACCGCTGGAGCCGGGGTCGTAGGTGAGCACCGTCTGACCGTAGCTGGGCGCCTCGGAGATCCGCACCGAGCGCGGGATGCTCGTCCTGAGCACCTCGTTGCCGAAGTGGCTGCGGACCTCCTCGGCCACCTGCGACGCCAGCCGGGTCCGGCCGTCGTACATGGTCAGCAGGATCGTGGAGACATGCAGCTTCGGGTTGAGGTGGCCGCGCACGAGCTCGACGTTGCGCAGCAGCTGGCCGAGCCCCTCCAGCGCGTAGTACTCGCACTGGATCGGGATCAGCACCTCGGCGCCGGCCACCAGGGCGTTGACGGTGAGCAGGCCCAGCGAGGGCGGGCAGTCGATGAGGATGTAGTCCAGCGGCTGCTCGTACGCCTTGATCGCCCGGTCGAGACGGCTCTCGCGGGCCACCAGCGACACCAGTTCGATCTCCGCTCCGGCGAGGTCGATGGTGGCGGGGGCGCAGAAGAGGCCCTCCACGTCCGGCACCGGCTGGACGACCTCGGAGAGCGGCTTGCTGTCCACGAGGACGTCGTAGATCGACGGCACCTCGGCGTGGTGATCGATCCCCAGCGCCGTCGAGGCGTTGCCCTGGGGGTCGAGGTCGATCACCAGCACCCGCGCGCCGTGCAGGGCGAGGGACGCGGCGAGATTGACGGTGGTGGTGGTCTTCCCCACCCCGCCCTTCTGGTTGGCGACGACGACGACCCGCGTTTGGTCCGGCCGTGGCAGGCTCTCTCCCGCCCGGCCGAGCGCGTCCACCGCCGACTGCGCGGCGTGCCCGAGGGGTGTGTCGTCCCTCTCCATCGGGGGCGGTGTTTCACGTGAAACATCCTCCCCCGGCGATTCGGTGCGGGGGCCAGGGACCGGGTCGGTCATCGGCCCCGCGATATTGGCGTCGGACCGCAAGGGTTCACCCTCCTCGACATCGGGCTCGCGATGCACAGAGCCTGCCATGTTTCCGGGGTCATGAACCAGCGAGGCCCGTTCTCCTGTGGATGAATCCACCACATCTCCGGTCGCGCGATCGCGGGACCCGGCAGCCGCACGGCCGCGGCTGATGATTCCATGCAGCAGGGAGCGACGTTTCACGTGAAACACGATGCACGGGCCGCCGGACTCCGCCCGGACGACACTCCGGTTTGGGTAGTTTTGGCAGCTTGTATGGAGCATTGCGCGGATTAATCCCGCGCGACCCCGGCCCCGACCCCCGGCCCCGCGGCCGCGCCTCAGCGCCTGCGGCGCGACCGGCTCACCCGGGCCGCCTTCGCCCGCTTCGCCGCGAACCGCACCCCGCCGGGGCTCTCCCCGACCTCGACCCGCACCAGCGTGGACGGCGGGTCCACCACCCCCTCGCCCACGTGCAGCACCGAGGTCTCGACGACCCCGAGCTTGCCGAGCGCGGAGCGGGCCGCCAGCAGCTCCTCCTCGGCGGTGTCGCCCTTGAGCGCGAGCATCTCTCCGTAGGGGCGCAGCAGCGGCACCCCCCAGCCGGCGAGCCGGTCCAGCGGGGCCACCGCGCGGGCGGTCACCACGTGCACGGGCGGCAGCTTGCCGAGCATCTCCTCGGCGCGACCGCGGACCACCGTCACATGGTCCAGTCCGAGCAGCTCCACGACCTCCTGGAGGAAGGTGGTGCGGCGCAGCAGCGGCTCCAGGAGCGTGATCCGCAGGTCCGGGCGGACGAGCGCCAGCGGGATGCCGGGCAGGCCGGCCCCCGAGCCCACGTCGCACACGGTCACGCCCTCGGGCACCGCCTCGGAGAGCACCGCGCAGTTGAGCAGGTGCCGCTCCCACAGCCGGGGCACCTCGCGCGGGCCGATCAGCCCACGCCGTACCCCCGCGTCGGCCAGCAGCTCGGCATAGCGCACGGCATCCGGGAAGCGCTCGCCGAATACCGCCTCTGCCTCCGCCGGCGCCGGGGGGAGCTCCGCTGCCTCCGTCACGGGAACCGTCCTTCCGTACACGCTGTCGCTCGCTGATGATCAGGCTTACAAAATACGGCCCCGCCTGCGAACAGGCGGGGCCGGGAAGACCTGGCGCCCCACGACCCGGGGGTCGGGGCGCCGCGGAGGCGCCGCGCGGGGCAGCCGCGCCGGGCACCACAGGGGCGCCGCGTCGGGCACCACGGGGACGCCCGCGAGGGGCGCCCCGGGGTCAGGCCGGGAGCACGACCACGAAACGCTGGGGCTCCTCGCCCTCGGACTCGCTGCGCAGGCCCGCCGCCGCCACGGCGTCGTGGACCACCTTGCGCTCGAACGGCGTCATGGGCTTGAGCCGGACCGGCTCGCCGCTGCCCTTCGCCTCCTCGGCCGCCTTCGTGCCCAGCGCGGTCAGCTCCTCGCGCTTGCGCGCGCGGAACCCGGCGATGTCCAGCATCAGGCGGCTGCGGTCGCCCGTCTCGCGGTGCACCGCGAGACGCGTCAGCTCCTGGAGGGCCTCCAGCACCTCGCCGTCGCGGCCCACCAGCTTCTGCAGGTCGCGGCTGCTGGTGTCACCGACGATCGAGACCGCGGCCCGGTCGGCCTCGACGTCCATGTCGATGTCGCCGTCGAGGTCGGCGATGTCGAGCAGGCCCTCGAGGTAGTCGGCCGCGATCTCCCCTTCCTGCTCGAGGCGGGTCAGGGTGTCGCCACCCTCGGCGGCTGGGATCGTGCCTTCCGTCACCGGATGGTCTCCTTACTTCTTCGTCGGGTGCTTGGGGCGCTGCTGGCCGCCCTTGCGCTGCCCGGACCTGGCGTTACGGGAGCCGCCGGCCGGCTTGGGCTTGCTGTCCTGCGGCTGCTTCTTCTCCAGCGACGGCTTGTCGCCACCGGTCGCGGCGCCGGCCTTCGCCGGGGTGCCGCCGGCCTTCGCCGGGGTGCCGGCGGCCTTGGGCGGGGTGCCGCCCTGGGTCGCCGCCTGCCGCTTGGCCTTGGGCTGCCGCTTGGGCTGCTGACGGGAGGCGCGGGCCGCCTCGGCCGCCTTCCGCGCCTCGACCTCGGCCGGGTCCTCCTTGAGCTTGCCCTTGGCCCGCAGCCGCTCCTGGCGCTGCTTGTAGGCGACGCTGCCCGGGGTGGGGTTGCGGTGGATGATGTACATCTGCTGGCCCATGGTCCACACGTTGGTGGTCAGCCAGTAGACGAGGACACCGACCGGGAAGTTGATGCCGAACACGGCGAACATGATCGGGAAGACGTACATCAGCATCTTCTGCTGCTGCATGAACGGCGTCTTCACCGTCAGGTCGACGTTCTTGGTCATCAGCTGGCGCTGCGTGTAGAACTGCGACAGCGACATCAGCACGATCATGATGACCGTGACCACACGGACGTCGGTCAGCGTGGCGCCCAGCGACCCCACCTTGGAGGAGCTGTCCATGAACTTCGACGCGATCGGGGCGCCGAAGATGTGCGCGTTCCGGGCGCTGCTGACCAGGTCCTGACCCATGACGCCGACCGGATCGTTGTTGGCGATCTTGTTCAGCACCTGGTAGAGCGCGATGAAGAAGGGCGACTGCGCCAGAATCGGGAAGCAGCTCGCGAGCGGGTTGGTACCCGACTCCTTGTAGAGCTTCATCATCTCTTCGGACTGGCGCTGCTTGTCGCTCTTGTAGCGCTCCTGGATCGCCTTCATCTTCGGCTGGAGCGCCTGCATGTTCCGCGTGGCCTTGATCTGCTTCACGAAGAGCGGGATCAGGGCGATACGGATCAGGACCACCAGCGACACGATGGACAGGCCCCAGGCCCAACCGCTGTTCTTGTCGAAGACAAGGCTGTACAGCGAGTGAAACTGGACGATGATCCAGGAAACAGCGTGATAGAGAGGACCGAGGATCGTGTCGAACACGGATCAGGCTCCTTGGGCGTTGGGCTGGGTCTCGGGCTGTCCCGCCGGCGCTTCGGTGGAGTGAGCACTCCACCGGCTCCGCAGCCGTTGGTGCCAGACCGGATGCTTCCGGGGAGGTACGTGGTCGACGCCACCGAGCGACCACGGGTTGCAGCGCACGATGCGCCAGGCGGTCAGGGCCGTCCCTTTCACCGCGCCGTGCCGCTGGATGGCCGTGTAGCCGTAGTGCGAGCACGACGGGTAGTACTTGCAGACCGGTCCCAGCAGGGGACTGATGGTCCACTGATACAGCTTGATCAACCAGAGCAGCGGGTACTTCACTGTGCGCTCCCTCCCGGTGGTGGTCCGGGTGTCCGGGGGGCCTCCCCCGGGGGATTGCAGGATCGCGGCGCCCTCCCCTGGGCCTCGCCGCGAGGCGCGCCGCCCAGCAGCCGCTGAAGAGCGGCGTCCAGGTCGCGCGCCAGCGCACCGTGGTCCGCCTCGCCCGCGCCGGGCAGCGCCCGTACAACCACCAGGCTACCGGCGGGCAGCCGGGCCAGCCGGTCGCGCATCAGGTGCCTGAGCCTCCGCTTGACCAGGTTGCGGACGACAGCGCCGCCCACGGCCTTGCTGACGACGAAACCCGCACGTGCCGGGGGAGCGCTCTCCCCAGGCGCGTGCGGGTCCGTGCCGTCAGCTGAGACGGAAGGCGTGCCGCGAAGATGGACGACGAGCAGAGGGCGCCCGGCCCTCCGTCCTCGGCGTACCGCGGATGCGAAGTCCTCGCGCCGCCTCAGACGATGGTCGCTAGGCAGCACGTCATGGACCTTGTGATCCGGCTGATCAGGCCGACAGGCGGGCGCGACCCTTGCCACGGCGGGCCGCGAGGATCGCGCGACCGGCACGGGTACGCATACGCAGCCGGAAGCCGTGGGTCTTCGCGCGGCGGCGGTTGTTCGGCTGGAAGGTGCGCTTGCTCACTCGGGGGCTCCAGAAATGAATCGTGTGGTGGCGGGACATCGCCTGGCTGTCACCGTGCGCCCACGAGTAGCTCGCAATACGCCCGAGTGCACCGCTTCACGACCACAGGTACGTGATCTTTGCCCATCGGAGGCAGGCGGCAGCAGCCATCGACAACTCGACCTGGTTACGGTACGCGCGGGTACGCCATCCGGTCAAACCGGCGGCTCAGCGGGGCCCGCGCACCCCACCCCGGGCGCCTCCGTGCCCCGCGGGGGCCGAACGCGCACCGGTCCGCAGAGCATGGCACATTTGTACACACCCTGTGGACAACGACTTGAACCACGCACGTCGCCCTGACTACCGTGCTGAACTCCGATTCCTTCCCGCCCGTCCCGCAAACCACACATTCGTGGGACCCGTCGGCGCCACCACCACCCAGCGAGTGAGAGAGCGTGCCTTGTGGCTGACGTACCTGCCGATCTTGCCGCAGTGTGGCCACGCGTGCTGGAACAGCTCCTCGACGAGGGCCAGGGCGGCCAGGGAATCGAGCCGAAGGACCGGCGCTGGCTGAAGGACTGCCAGCCGCTCGTGCTGGTGGCCGGCACCGCCGTGCTCGCCGTGCCCAACGAGTACGCCAAGGGCGTCCTGGAGGGCCGGCTGTCCCCGCTGATCAGCGACGCCCTGAGCCGCGAGTGCAATCAGACCGTCCGGCTCGCCGTCACCGTCAGCGCCGCCGCCGAGGGCGAGCCGCCCGCCGGCGGCCCCACCCGCTCCCAGGGCGGCGACCGGCCCCCCGCGCGCTACGACGACGGCTCCCGCCACGGCGGCGGCCACCAGGGACCCGACCACGGACCCGATGCCCATGGGAACCGTGAGGTCCATGAGACGCACGAGTCCCGTGAGAACTACGACGGCGGACGCCAGGGCTACGACGGCTACGGCGGCTACGGCCGCTCCTCCGACGCGCTGCCCTCGGCCCGCCCCGCCTACCCCGACTACCAGCAGGGCCGCCCCGAGCCCGGCGCCTGGCCCCGTACGGGCGCGGGCGGCGGCGCGGGCTCCGGCATGGGCGGCGCCGGCTCCGACGACTACGGCTGGCAGCAGCCCCGCCCCTCCGGCTACGGCGACCACGACCCGTACGGCTCGCCTCGCGGCCAGGGCCACGGCGCCGGGCCCGGGACCGGCCGCGGTCCGGGCCACGGCGGCCCCTCGGCCCAGCACGACGGGCCCGGGCAGAGCGCGTACCGCCCCCAGGGAGACCGCCCGTACGACCCGGCCCAGCGGCGCGACCTGCCCGAGCTCCCCGACCGCTCCGGCCGGCCGCGGCCCGGCGGCCCGGAGACCGGCCGCGGCACCGGCGGGCCCGTCCCCGGCGGGGCCCCGGGCCCGCTCGCGGCACAGCCCGCGCCCGCGCCCGGCCCGGGCGAGCCCACCGCGCGCCTGAACCCCAAGTACCTCTTCGACACCTTCGTCATCGGTGCCTCGAACCGCTTCGCGCACGCGGCGGCGGTCGCGGTGGCCGAGGCCCCGGCGAAGGCCTACAACCCCCTCTTCATCTATGGGGAGTCGGGGCTGGGCAAGACCCATCTGCTGCACGCCATCGGGCACTACGCGCGCAGCCTCTACCCCGGCACGCGCGTGCGCTACGTGAGCTCCGAGGAGTTCACCAACGAGTTCATCAACTCCATCCGCGACGGCAAGGCGGACGCGTTCCGCAAGCGCTACCGCGACATGGACATCCTGCTGGTCGACGACATCCAGTTCCTCGCGAGCAAGGAGTCGACGCAGGAGGAGTTCTTCCACACCTTCAACACCCTGCACAACGCCAACAAGCAGATCGTGCTGTCCTCGGACCGGCCGCCCAAGCAGCTGGTCACGCTGGAGGACCGGCTGCGCAACCGCTTCGAGTGGGGCCTGATCACCGACGTCCAGCCGCCCGAGCTGGAGACGCGGATCGCGATCCTGCGGAAGAAGGCGGTGCAGGAGCAGCTCAACGCGCCCCCGGAGGTGCTGGAGTTCATCGCCTCCCGCATCTCGCGCAACATCCGCGAGCTGGAGGGCGCGCTGATCCGGGTCACGGCCTTCGCCAGCCTCAACCGGCAGCCGGTGGACCTCGGGCTCACCGAGATCGTGCTGAAGGACCTCATCCCGGGCGGCGAGGACGCCGCTCCGGAGATCACGGCGGGCGCCATCATGGCGGAGACCGCGCAGTACTTCGGCCTCACGGTCGAGGACCTGTGCGGCTCCTCGCGCAGCCGCGTCCTGGTCACGGCGCGGCAGATCGCCATGTATCTGTGCCGCGAGCTGACCGATCTGTCGCTCCCGAAGATCGGCGCGCAGTTCGGCGGCCGCGACCACACGACGGTGATGCACGCGGATCGCAAGATCCGGGCGCTCATGGCGGAACGGCGGTCCATCTACAACCAGGTCACCGAGCTCACCAACCGCATCAAGAACGGCTGACAGTACGGCCACAGGGGGCTTCACGGCGGCTTTCGAGGGCGCTCCCGGAGGGAACTCCGGCGGCGCCCTTCGTCGTACGGGGGCGGGCAGCGGGCCGCGAGGAGGCCGTACGAGGGCGGGCAGCGGGCCTCATGGGCGCGGCTTTTCGTGTCGTACGGGCCTCTCTCGCGACGTACGGGGGCGTTCTCCCGCGCGAAGCAGCGCTCCACAGTGTTCGAGCGCCCCCCATCTCGGCCTCGTTCTCCACAGATTGGGGCCGGGGGACCCGTCCACAGCCTGGGGAACGGGGAGTTGTCCAGACGCTGTCCACAGGAGAGGGGTCGGATCGGAGATCCGCCGAGGTCACGGGGGTGTGGAATTGTTGACCGAGACAATCCACAGGCTGTGGACGGTGCATCGGCCATCAACATCGGGTTCCGGTTGTCCACGGCCCGTCCCCAGGGTGGGGCGGTTTGTCCCCAGGTTGTCCACATGGTTGTCCACTGTTCGACAACGCAACACCCCGCGTCACCGGGTCGAGTGAAAGGCGTCACACCTGGGCAGTGGGTTGGGCTGTGCAGAAACGGGGTAAAGCTGGGGACAGCACTGGGGAGAACTGCCCCCTGCCTGTGCATGGGCTGTGCAGAACTCTCGCCTATCCACAGTCGCGCCGGGTTATCCACGGGCGCCACCCACAGGGTCGGTGGACAAAAAACGGTTGCTGACCTGCGCGGATTCGGTTATCCACGGAATCCACAGGCCCTATTACTACGACCACAGAGATCTACCGGGGAATTCGCTTCGAAGTGGGTGCTGTGCACAACTCGGCTCCCCGCCGTCCCGGGCGGCTCGCTCCGACTTGACCTCGTCCACGCACCGGCTGTCGGTGGCGTGCGTCAGACTGGTCTCCGGCAACACAGCCAGACGACGAAGGCCAGCAGGGCGAGCCAGCAACAGCAGGAGGCGGTTTCCGGTGAAGATCCGGGTGGAGCGCGATGTACTCGCGGAGGCGGTGGCCTGGGCGGCCCGCAGCCTTCCGGCCCGTCCGCCGGTGCCGGTCCTCGCAGGTCTGCTGCTGAAGGCCGAGGAGGGCTCGCTGAGCCTGTCCGGCTTCGACTACGAGGTCTCCGCCCGGGTCTCCGTCGACGCCGATGTGGAGGAGGACGGCACCGTCCTCGTCTCCGGCCGGCTGCTCGCGGACATCTGCCGCGCCCTCCCCAACCGCCCCGTCGAGATCTCCACGGACGGGGTGCGCGTCACCGTCGTCTGCGGCTCCTCCCGCTTCACCCTCCACACCCTGCCGGTGGAGGAGTACCCCGCGCTGCCGCAGATGCCGACCGCCACCGGCACCGTCCCCGGTGAGGTCTTCGCCGCGGCCGCCGCCCAGGTCGCCATCGCCGCCGGCCGTGACGACACCCTCCCGGTGCTCACCGGTGTGCGGATCGAGATCGAGGGCGACACCGTCACCCTCGCCGCCACCGACCGCTACCGCTTCGCGGTCCGCGAGTTCCTGTGGAAGCCGGAGACCCCGGACATCTCCGCCGTCGCGCTGGTGCCCGCCAAGACGCTCCTGGACACCGCCAAGTCGCTGACCAGCGGTGACACCGTCAGCATCGCGCTGGCCGGCTCCGGCAAGGGCGAGGGCCTGATCGGTTTCGAGGGCGCCGGCCGCCGCACCACCACCCGGCTGCTCGAGGGCGACCTGCCGAAGTACCGCACGCTCTTCCCGACCGAGTTCAACTCCGTTGCCGTGATCGAGACCGCCCCCTTCGTGGACGCCGTCAAGCGAGTGGCCCTCGTCGCCGAGCGGAACACCCCGGTCCGGCTGAGCTTCGAGCAGGGCGTGCTGATCCTGGAGGCCGGTTCCAGCGACGACGCACAGGCTGTGGAGCGCCTCGACGCCCAGCTGGAGGGCGATGACATCTCGATCGCCTTCAACCCCGGCTTCCTGCTGGAGGGCCTGAGCGCCATCGACTCCCCGGTGGCTCAGCTGTCGTTCACCACCTCCACCAAGCCCGCGCTGCTGGGCGGCAAGCCCGCGATCGACGCCGAGGCGAACGACGCCTACAAGTACCTGATCATGCCGGTCCGCCTCTCCGGCTGACGCCCCGCGGCCACCGGCGCCGGACGGCCGTCGGCCGGCGCCGCGATCCACAGCTGTGGACGGGTGCGGACGCGCCCCGGTGGGGTACCCGACCCACCGGGCGTAGGCTCGACGGCAGGTACGACTCGCAACAACGACGCAAGGATCTCTGATGGAGCTCGGTCTCGTCGGTCTCGGCAAGATGGGCGGCAACATGCGTGAGCGCATTCGCCGCGCAGGCCACACAGTCATCGGTTACGACCGCAACCCGGACGTCTCCGATGTCCACAGCCTGTCCGAGCTTGTGGAGAAGCTGAAGGGCCCCCGCGTGGTGTGGGTCATGGTGCCGGCCGGCGCCGCCACCCAGGCCACCATCGACGAGCTCGGCGAGCTGCTCTCCCCCGGTGACGTGGTCGTGGACGGCGGGAACTCCCGCTGGACCGACGACGAGAAGCACGCCGAGGAGCTCGGCGCCAAGGGCATCGGCTTCGTGGACTGCGGTGTCTCCGGCGGTGTCTGGGGCCTGGAGAACGGTTACGCCCTGATGTACGGCGGCGACGCCGAGCACGTGGCGAAGGTGCAGCCGGTCTTCGACGCGCTCAAGCCCGAGGGCGAGTTCGGCTCCGTCCACGCCGGCAAGGTCGGCGCGGGCCACTTCGCGAAGATGGTCCACAACGGCATCGAGTACGCCATGATGCAGGCGTTCGCCGAGGGCTGGGAGCTGCTGGAGGCCGTGGACTCCGTCACCGATGTGCGCGAGGTCTTCCGCAGCTGGCAGGAGGGCACGGTCATCCGCTCCTGGCTGCTGGACCTGGCCGTGCGCGCGCTGGACGACGACGAGCACCTGAACAAGCTCCGCGGTTACGCCGAGGACTCCGGCGAGGGCCGCTGGACCGTGGAGGCGGCGATCGACAACGCCGTGCCGCTGCCCGCGATCACCGCGTCGCTCTTCGCCCGCTTCGCGTCCCGCCAGGACGACTCCCCGCAGATGAAGATGATCGCCGCGCTGCGCAACCAGTTCGGTGGCCACGCGGTGACCGGCGCGTCCGGCCAGTAGCCAGCTTCCGTCACGACACCCAGCAGCCGGGGGAGGTCGGCGCGCACCATGCACGTCTCGCATCTGTCGCTCGCCGACTTCCGCTCGTACGCCCGGGTCGAGGTCCCGCTCGACCCGGGCGTCACCGCGTTCGTGGGCCCGAACGGCCAGGGCAAGACCAATCTCGTCGAGGCGATCGGCTATCTCGCCACGCTCGGCAGCCACCGGGTCGCCTCCGACGCGCCCCTGGTGCGCATGGGCGCCGACCGGGCGGTGATCCGCGCCGCGGTGACCCAGGGGGAGCGCCAGCAGCTCATCGAGCTCGAACTCAACCCCGGGCGCGCCAACCGGGCCCGGATCAATCGTTCCTCCCAGGTCAAGCCGCGCGATGTGCTGGGCATCGTGCGCACCGTGCTGTTCGCGCCGGAGGACCTGGCGCTGGTCAAGGGCGACCCGGGGGAGCGGCGGCGCTTCCTCGACGAGCTGATCACCGCCCGCTCGCCCCGGATGGCCGGGGTCCGCTCCGACTACGAGCGGGTGCTCAAGCAGCGCAACACGCTCCTCAAGAGCGCCGCGATGGCCCGCCGCCACGGCGGCCGGAGCATGGACATGTCCACCCTCGACGTCTGGGACCAGCATCTGGCGCGGGCCGGGGCGGAGCTGCTCGCCCGCCGTCTCGATCTGATCGGCACGCTGGAGCCGCTGGCCGACAAGGCGTACGAGCAGTTGGCCCCGGGCGGTGGCCCGGTGGGGCTGGAGTACCGCTGCTCCGTGGGCGACCTGGAGGGGGTCACCGCGCGGGAGGAGCTGTACGTCCGGCTGACCGGGGCCCTGGGCGAGGCGCGCAAGCAGGAGATCGAGCGCGGGGTGACGCTGGTCGGGCCGCACCGCGACGACCTCCAGCTGAAGCTCGGCCGGCTCCCGGCGAAGGGGTACGCCAGCCACGGCGAGTCCTGGTCGTACGCGCTGGCGCTGCGGCTGGCCTCGTACGACCTGCTGCGGGCCGAGGGCAATGAGCCGGTGCTGGTGCTGGACGACGTCTTCGCGGAGCTGGACGCCCGGCGCCGGGAGCGGCTGGCCGAGCTGGTGGCGCCGGGCGAGCAGGTGCTCGTGACCGCGGCGGTGGACGACGACGTTCCGGGCGTGCTGGCCGGGGCGCGGTTCGCCGTCGCCGGCGGAGAGGTCGAGCGGCGATGAGCGAGCCCCTCCAGCAGCCGGGTGACGCGGCCGGCCCGGGCGCCGGGCCGGGTGCCGGGGCCGCCCGGACGCCCGAGCCCACGGGCGTCGACCTGGCGCGGGTCGCACTGCGCGCGGCCAAGGAGCAGGCCCGCGCCCGCGGCGCGGCCGCGCAGCAGAAGAAGCAGGCGCGGCGCGGCGGGCTGCGCTCGGGCGCCC
>NZ_JBPQTV010000137.1:0-16106 GCF_051386515.1 Streptomyces sp. URMC 123
GACGGCCCGCACGGGCCACGGCCTACCGTTCGTGTCCATGGACCGTTCGGACGCCGCGACTCCACCGGCCGCGCCCGTCGCGGTGGGCGAGGGTCACGCGCCAGCCGCGCGCCGCCGTTCGCCCGGCCGCGTCCGCGTCCTCGCCGGGGGCGGGGGCGGGCCACGCGTCCGTACGGACGACGGTGAGGGCGTCCGCGTCGGCCTCGCCGGTGAGCGCGCGCACCGCCAGATCGGCGGCCTGGGCCGGGCGCTCCCACGCCGACCGGCCGCGACAGCCGTCGACGACGATCCTGCCGTCGCGGGCGGCCTCCAGCACCCCCTTGATCTGGTGTGCCGTGGCCCGCCCGTACGCGTATCCGTACGGCAGGACCAGCAGGGTGGGGGAGAAGCGGTGGCCGCCCAGGTGGGTGACCTCCCAGACGCTGTCGGTGCCGCCGGCCGCCAGTTCGGCGGCCAACGGCCTGCCCAGCAGCGCGCAGCAGCGGTCCCGCTTGCCGTTGGTGCAGACGAGGGCGAGGGGTTCGCCGGTGTACGGCTCGCCGAAGCCGGTGTGGTCCCCCGCGCCCAGGGCGGCGAGATCGAGGTCGAGGAGGCCGGCGGGGTCGGCCGTCACGGCCGTGCGCACCCATGAGCGGCCCGGCACCGTGTGGGCCAGGAACACCCGGCGGCGGGCGGGGGTGTGGCAGTCGGCGTGCCGGCCGGGGCGCCGGATCAGGGCCACGCGTACGCCGGTGCCCTCGACGGCTTCCTCCAGGGCGCGCCCGACGTGCGGGTCCAGATGGCTGGAGGTGAGCGCCTTGGCGCCCCACGGGCCGGGCTGTTCGAGCAGCAGCCAGGTCCGGGCGGTGGCCGACGTGCCGGCGAGGGGCTCGGCCGATTGCCGGGAGGCGGTCGCACACGTACTCACAAAGGTGAGCCTAACCCGCGGCGGGATCTTCCTGCCCGGGGGAGCGCGGCGCGGCGCCGGCCTCTGCGCTCCGTGGCCGGGCCCGGCCCCCCGTACGGCGCCGGTGCCGCGCCCGTACGGCAGTCATGTCGCTGCGTACGGCGCTCGTGCCCGCTCCGTGCGGCGCGCCCCGGGGCAGCCGCGCCGCCCGGTTCACCGGTCCGTGGGACGGGGGAGGGGCTGGGGCGGGCGAGGGCCGCAGTACTGGCCGATGGGGCGCATCCGCAGCGGCCGCTCCTCGTACTCCTCCAGCGCGTGGGCGATCCACCCCGCCGTACGGGCCACCGCGAACACCGTTTCGCCCGCCTCCGCCGGCATCCGGGCCGCCACCGACAGTACGGCCAGGGCCAGGTCGACGTTCGGGTGCGCGGCGACATGGCGGGCGGTCGTGGCGGCCACCTCCCGGGCCGCCGCCAGCGCCGGCGCGGCCGAGGGCACCGCCTCCAGCAGGTCGAACAGCACGCGGGCCCGCGGGTCCTCGCCGGGGTAGAGCCGGTGGCCGAAGCCGGGCACGCGCCGGCCGCCGCGCAGATGGTCGGAGACGACGGCCGCCGCGCTGCCCCGCTGGAGCACCTCGTCGAGCATCCTGTGCGCGAGGGCGCTGGCGCCGCCGTGCAGCGGGCCGTCCAGGGCGCCCAGGCCCGCGGAGACGACGGCGTAGGGGTGGGCCCGCGCGGAGGCGGCGACGCGGACCGCGAGCGTGGACGCGGCGAGGTCGTGGTCGGTCAGCAGCACGAGCGCCGCCTCCATGACCCGTACGGCCGCGTCGTCGGCCGGCACGGGGGTCAGCCGGGCCCACAGCCGCCGGGCGATCGGGTCGGCGTCGTCGGGCGAGCGCCCGGCCGAGGGCAGGGCCCCGACCAGCGTGGCGATCACCGTGCGGGCGGTGGCCAGGACGGTGGCCTCGGAGAGGTCGAACCGGAGCGGGTCGGCGGCGGCCGCCGCGACGACGGCCAGTCGGAGGCGGTCCATCGGGCCGCTGTGGTCGGGCAGGGCGGCCACAGCGCGGCGGGCGGCGGCCAGCGGCTCCACGGGCGCGGCGAACCGGACCCCGGGTCGGAGCACCCCGGTCCAGAGCCACTCGGCCACCTCCTCGAAGCCGTGGCGCTCGGCCAGCGCGGTGGAGTCCACCCCGCGGAAGAAGCACCGGCCGTCCTCGATGAGGGTGATACCGGTGCGGACGGCGGGCGTGCCCCCGGGCGCGGCGAGGGCTCCGGCGGCCCAGGGCCCGTCGCCACCGGGCCTCGCGGAGCCGGACGAGCCCTGCGGGGCCGGGCCCGTCCCGCCCTGGAGCCGCCCGTCCCGGCGCCCCCGGCGGGCGAGGGCCTCGACGTCCTCCGCGGCGAAGGTGCTGCCGCGGCCACCGGGGGAGCGGCGGCTGCTGAGCAGTCCCCTGCTGACGTACGCGTACACCGTCTCCGGCTTCACGCCCAGCCGTACCGCCGCCTCCCGGGTGCTCAGCCGCCGGCCGTCACCGCCGCTCTCACCGCTCGTCCCGCCGTTCTCCCCGCTCGCGGTGTTCCTGTCCTGCGCCATGGACCCATCTCACCCCATCCCGGTCCGCCCCTCACCATCCATATTGATTAATCAATGTTGACATCCATTGAATCAATGATGGACAGTCGAATCAATGCATGGGCGCCGCCATCGCCCCGCAGACCGTCCCAGCACACCCGCACTTGCACCCGCACCCGGAGGTCCGCATGCCGACCGTGTCGTCACCCGCCCCCCTCGACGTCCCGCGCGGACTCAAGGGCGTCATCGTCACCGAGACCTCCCTGGGAGACGTCAGGGGCGGCGAGGGCTTCTACCACTACCGGCAGTACTCCGCCGTGGAGCTCGCCCGCACCCGCTCCTTCGAGGACGTCTGGCACCTGCTGTTCCACGGGGAGCTCCCGAACGCCGCCGAGCGCGCCGCCTTCGCCGAGCGGATCGCGGAACTGCGCCGGCTCTCCCCCGACCTGGCCGCGGCGCTGCCCGCCATAGCCCGCTCCGGGGCCCTCTCGGGCCCGCTCGCCGGGCTGCGCACGGCCCTCTCGCTGTTCGGCGGGGCCGCCGGACTGCGACCGCTGTACGACATCGACGCCGACCGCCGCCGGGCCGACGCGCTCGCCGCCTGTGCCGTCGTGCCCACCCTGCTCGCGGCGCTGTACCGGCTCGGGCAGGGCTGGGACCCGGTGGCGCCCCGCGACGACCTGCCGCACGCGGCCAACTACCTGTACATGGTCACCGGACAGGAGCCCGACCCCGCCCGGGTCCGGGCCATCGAGCAGTATCTGATCTCCACCATCGACCACGGTTTCAACGCCTCCACCTTCACCGGGCGGGCCATCGCCTCGACCGGCGCCGATCTCGTCGCGTGCCTCGTCGGGGCCGTCGGCGCGCTCTCCGGGCCGCTCCACGGCGGCGCGCCCAGCCGCGCCCTGGACACGCTCGACGCCATCGGCACCCCCGACCGGATCGACGGCTGGGTCCGTGACCGCGTCCTCGCCGGCGAGCGGATCATGGGCTTCGGCCACCCCGTGTACCGCACGGAGGACCCCCGCTCGCGCATGCTGCGCGAGATCGCCCAGGGCATCGGCGGCCCCCTGGTGGACTTCGCCGTCCAGGTCGAGGAGCGGGTGGAGGCGATCCTCGCCGAGCTGAAGCCGGGCCGGGAGCTCCACACCAACGTGGAGTTCTACGCGGGGGTGGTCATGGAGCTGTGCGGGCTGCCCCGCGCGATGTTCACCCCCACGTTCGCCGCCGCCCGGGTGGTCGGCTGGAGCGCCAATATCCTGGAGCAGGCCGAGGACCCGAAGATCATCCGGCCGGCGGCCCGCTATGTCGGCCCGCCCCCGCCGCGGCCGGTCCCCGCCGCGCTCGACTGACGAACGACGATGGAGGCGCCCCCGTGGCCAAGCAGCGGATACCGGTGATCGTGCTGGCGGGGTTCCTCGGGTCGGGCAAGACCACGCTGCTCAACCATCTGCTCAGACGGAGCGGCGGCAGCCGGATCGGCGCGATCGTCAATGACTTCGGCAGCATCGAGATCGACGCGATGAGCGTCGCCGGGCAGGTCGACTCGATGGTCTCGCTCGGCAACGGCTGTCTGTGCTGCGCCGTGGACACCAGCGAACTCGACGACTACCTCGCCCGGCTGGCCGCCCCGGCGGCGCGCATCGATGTGATCGTCATCGAGGCCAGCGGGCTCGCCGAGCCGCAGGAGATCATCCGGATGATCCTGGCCAGCGAGAACGACCGCATCGAGTACGGGGGCCTGGTCGAGGTCGTGGACGCCGCGGAGTTCGCCGCGACCCGCGAGCGCCACCCGGAGCTGGACCGGCACGTGGGCATCGCCGATCTGGTGGTCCTCAACAAGGCGGACCGGGTGGGGGAGGCGGAGCGGGAGGCCGTGTGCGCCACCCTCGCCGAGCTGGCCCCCGGCACGCCGGTGCTGCCTGTCGCCTACGGGCGGGTCGACCCCGAGCTGTTCTTCGACCGCAAGCCGCGGGAGGACGACGGGGCGGCCGTGCGGCAGCTCTCCTTCGAGGACCTGCTCCGCGACGAGGACGGCGCCGACGCGGACAGCGCCATCGGGGACGGTGCCGTCGAGGGTGGCGCGCCCGGCGCGAGCGGCCCGGCGGGCGGAGACGGCGACGGGGCCGTGGGCGCAGGAACCCATGACCACGGGCCCGGCGGGGAGTGCGGGGCCGGCTGCCGCCATCTGCACGCCGGCTATCAGAGCGTGGAGTTCACCTCCGAGGCGCCGCTCGACCCCGGGCGGCTGCTGGGCTTCCTGGACGACCGGCCCGCCGGCCTCTACCGCGTCAAGGGGTTCGTGGACTTCGGGCCGGGCGACCCGCGGCGGAAGTACTCCGTCCACGCGGTCGGGGCCTTCCTCCGGTTCCACCCGATGCCCTGGGCGCGCGGCGAGCGGCGCGCGAGCCAACTGGTCCTCATCGGCGCCGGCATCGACGCCGACGCGGTGCTGAAGGAGCTCGCGGCCTGCCGGACGGACCCGTCGGGGGACGGGTCCGCGGCGGGCGGCGGGGCCCTCGACGACGACCCGCTGGCGGCCGGCGACGACTCCCCGTTCCCCAGCGCCATGTGGGGCGTCCTGCGGTACGTGCCCCAGGACGACGAGGACGATCACTGACGATCCGTCCCGGCCCCGGGGCACCAAGAACCGCGGGACACCGAAAAACCGCGGGGCGGCGGGGTGCGGGCCGGCCACCGCCGCCCCGTACCCCACCGCCCGCATGGCCCCTGTCGGCCCCGCCGTCAGCCCGCGCCTACACCTACACCGGCCCGGCCACCACCGACACCGGCTTCGCCAGCGGCACGCCCGAGCCGTCCCGGCGCGGGTCCATCTCCGGCAGCTCCGCGGGCGTGCCGTTCGCGCTCGCCGCCCGCGCCGGGGTGGGCCCGGCCCAGGCGAGCACCAGGCAGTTCTCCCCCTTGAGGAAGCGCTGGCAGCGCACCCCGCCCGTGGCGCGGCCCTTGCGCGGGAACTGGTCGAACGGCGTCAGCTTCGCCGTGCCCCCCGAGGTGCCGTCCAGCGTGCCCCGGGCGCCGGCGACGGTGAACACCACCGCGTCCGCCGCCGGGTCGACCGCCGTGAACGAGACCACCTTCGCCCCCGAGGCCAGCTTGATGCCGGTCATGCCGCCCGCCGGGCGGCCCTGGGGCCGCACCTGGCCCGCGGGGTAGCGCAGCAGCTGGGCGTCGTCCGTGATGAAGACGAGGTCCTCCTCGCCGGTGCGCAGCTCCACCGCGCCGACGATCCGGTCGCCTTTCTTGAGGGTGATGACCTCCAGCTCGTCCTTGGTGGCCGGATAGTCGGGAACGACCCGCTTCACCACGCCCTGTTCCGTGCCGAGCGCCAGCCCCGGCGAGGACTCGTCCAGGGTCGTCAGACAGATCACCGTCTCGCCCTCGTCGAGCGTGAGGAACTCCGACAGGGGGGCGCCGCCCGCGAGGTTGGGCGCCGCCGCCGTCTCCGGCAGCGTCGGCAGGTCGATCACCGGGAGCCGCAGCAGTCGGCCCGCCGAGGTCACCGCGCCCACCTCGCCCCGGGCGGTGGCCGGCACGGCCGAGACGATCACGTCGTGCTTGGCGCGTCGGGCCTCCACGTCGACCGGGAACGGCTCGCCGTTCATCGTGCGGGCCAGCAGCCCGGTGGAGGACAGCAGCACCCGGCACGGGTCGTCGGCGACCTCCAGCGGCACCGCCGCCACGGTCGTGCCCGCGGACTCCAGCAGTACGGTGCGGCGCTCGGTGCCGAACTTCTTGGCCACCGAGGCCAGTTCCCCGGAGACCAGCTTGCGCAGCTCCGCGTCCGAATCCAGGATGCGGGTCAGCTCCTCGATCTCGGCGTTGAGCCGCTCGCGCTCCGCCTCCAGCTCCAGCCGGTCGAACTTGGTCAGCCGGCGCAGCGGGGTGTCGAGGATGTACTGGGTCTGGATGTCGCTCAGCGAGAAGCGGGCGATCAGCGCCTCCTTGGCCGCCGCCGAGTTCTCACTCGATCGAATGATTCTGATGACCTCGTCGATGTCGATGAGCGCGGTCAGCAGACCCTCGACCAGATGCAGCCGATCCCGCCGCTTGCCGCGCCGGAACTCGCTGCGCCGCCGGACCACGGTGAAGCGGTGGTCCAGATAGACCTCCAGCAGCTCCTTGAGCCCGAGGGTGAGCGGCTGCCCGTCGACCAGGGCGACGTTGTTGATGCCGAAGGACTCCTCCATCGGCGTCAGCTTGTAGAGCTGCTCCAGCACGGCCTCCGGGTGGAAGCCGTTCTTGATCTCGATGACCAGGCGCAGGCCGTGCGCGCGGTCGGTGAGGTCCTTGACGTCCGCGATGCCCTGGAGCTTCTTGGCGCCGACCAGGTCCTTGATCTTGGCGATGACCTTCTCCGGGCCCACCGTGAACGGCAGCTCGGTGACCACCAGGCCCTTGCGGCGGGCCGAGACGTTCTCGACGGTCGCCGTCGCGCGGATCTTGAAGGTGCCGCGCCCGGTCTCGTAGGCGTCCCGGATGCCGTTCAGCCCCACGATCCGGCCGCCCGTCGGCAGGTCCGGGCCCGGTACGAAGCGCATCAGCGTCTCGAGGTCGGCGTTCGGGTGCTTGATCAGATGGCGGGCCGCGGCGATGACCTCGCCCAGGTTGTGCGGCGGCATATTGGTGGCCATGCCCACCGCGATCCCGGACGCGCCGTTGACCAGCAGGTTCGGGTAGGCGGCCGGGAGGGCGACGGGCTCGCGCTCCTGCCCGTCGTAGTTCGGCGCGAAGTCGACCGTGTCCTCGTCGATCGACTCCGTCATCAGGGAGGTGGCCGCGGCCATCCGGCACTCGGTGTACCGCATGGCGGCCGGCGGGTCGTCGTTGCCGAGCGAGCCGAAGTTGCCGTGCCCGTCGACCAGGGGCAGCCGCATGGAGAACGGCTGCGCCATGCGCACCAGCGCGTCGTAGATCGAGGCGTCGCCGTGCGGGTGGAGCTTGCCCATGACCTCGCCGACGACCCGGGCGCACTTCACATAGCCGCGGTCGGGGCGCAGCCCCATCTCGTTCATCTGATAGACGATGCGCCGGTGCACGGGCTTCATCCCGTCGCGGGCGTCGGGCAGCGCGCGCGAGTAGATCACCGAGTAGGCGTACTCCAGGAAGGAGCCCTGCATCTCGTCGACGACGTCGATGTCGAGGATGCGCTCCTCGAAGTCGTCCGGCGGCGGGGTCTTCGTGCTGCGGCGGGCCATCGCGGCTGCTGCTCCTTAAACGAAACTGCCTGAGCGGGTAGGGAGGTGCTGGCGGAAACGGACGGTTCTGACGCGGACCATTGTGGACCCAGCCGCTGACAGCGTGGCCCGCGACCCGTCCCACGGCCCCGCCGAGCCCGCTTCCGTGGCCGACCCGAACCCGTACGCGCGCCACGAACCCGTACCCCGACCCCGTACCCCGCGTCGCGCCCGCGTGACGGCGGCCATGAGATCGCCATGCCCACCCGGGGTGGGAACTTCCTGGGTCACCGGCGCGCTTGCATACAGTGGCAGGAACTCATTCCACCGGCTTCCCGCCACACACGGAACGCGATCGAAGGGACTTACATGCCCATGGGTCACATGGCCACAGCGCAGGCCGACTCCGGCGGCCTGACAGCGACCGAGCACCGGCTGGCTAACGGCCTGCGCGTGGTGCTCTCAGAGGACCACCTGACCCCGGTCGTCGCGGTCTGTCTCTGGTACGACGTCGGCTCCCGGCACGAGGCCAAGGGCCGCACCGGCCTCGCCCACCTCTTCGAGCACCTGATGTTCCAGGGCTCGGCGAGCGTCAAGGGCAACGGGCACTTCGAGCTGGTCCAGGGGGCCGGCGGCTCCCTGAACGGCACGACGAGCTTCGAGCGCACCAACTACTTCGAGACCATGCCCGCCCACCAGCTGGAGCTCGCCCTCTGGCTGGAGGCCGACCGCATGGGCAGCCTGCTGGCCGCGCTCGACGAGGAGAGCCTGGAGAACCAGCGCGACGTCGTCAAGAACGAGCGCCGCCAGCGCTACGACAACGTCCCCTACGGCACCGCGTTCGAAAAGCTCGTCGCCATGTCGTACCCCGAGGGCCATCCCTACCACCACACCCCCATCGGCTCCATGGCCGACCTGGACGCGGCCTCCCTGGAGGACGCGCGGGCCTTCTTCCGTACCTACTACGCGCCCAACAACGCCGTACTGTCGGTCGTCGGCGACATCGACCCCGAGCAGACGCTCGCCTGGATCGAGAAGTACTTCGGCACGATCCCCGGCCACGACGGCAAGCAGCCCCCGCGCGACGGCTCCCTGCCGGAGATCATCGGCGAGGAGCTGCGCCAGGTCGTGCGCGAGGAGGTGCCCTCCCGGGCCCTGATGGCCGCCTACCGGCTGCCGCACGACGGCACGCGCGAGGCCGACGCCGCGGATCTGGCGCTGACGGTGCTCGGCGGCGGTGAGTCCTCCCGCCTGTACAACCGGCTGGTGCGCCGCGACCGTACGGCCGTCGCGGCCGGCTTCGGACTGCTGCGGCTGGCCGGCGCCCCCTCCCTCGGCTGGCTGGACGTGAAGACCTCCGGGGGCGTCGAGGTCCCCGACATCGAACGCGCGGTCGACGAGGAGCTGGCCCGTTTCGCCGCCGAGGGGCCCACCCCCGAGGAGATGGAGCGCGCCCAGGCACAGCTGGAGCGCGAGTGGCTGGACCGGCTCGCCACCGTCGGCGGGCGCGCCGACGAACTGTGCCGCTACGCCGTGCTCTTCGGTGACCCGCAGCTCGCCCTGACGGCCGTGGGCCGGGTGCTGGACGTCACCGCCGACGAGGTGCGCGCCGTGGCCGCCGCCCGGCTGCGCCCCGACAACCGCGCGGTGCTGGTCTACGAGCCCACCGAGGCCCCTAAGATCGCCGACTCCGCCGAGGAGCCGTCGGACGAGATGGCGTCCGGAGCCACTGTCGAGGCCGCCCCCGGCGGCACCACCGATGCCGGGTCGGGCCCCGCCGCCGACCGTGACGCGACGCAGGAAGAGGAGGCGGCCAAGTGAGCGAGACCGCTGCCGTGACCCCCACGATGACCTTCCACCCGCAGCCGCGGGGCGGCGTCGCCAAGCCGTGGGCCTTCCCGGCCCCCGAGCGCGCCACCCTGCCCAACGGCCTGACGGTCCTGCGCTGCCACCGCCCCGGCCAGCAGGTCGTCGCCGTCGAGATCAACCTCGACGCGCCGCTGGACGCCGAGCCCAAGGGCCTCGACGGGGTCTCCACGATCATGGCCCGCGCGCTGTCGGAGGGCACCGACAAGCACACCGCCGAGGAGTTCGCCGCCGAGCTGGAGCGCTGCGGCGCGACCCTGGACGCGCACGCCGACCACCCGGGCGTCCGGGTCTCCCTGGAGGTGCCGGCCTCCCGGCTCACCAAGGCGCTCGGGCTCCTCGCCGACGCGCTGCGCGCCCCCGCCTTCCCCGACGGCGAGGTCGAGCGGCTGGTGCGCAACCGGCTGGACGAGATCCCGCACGAGCTCGCCAACCCCGGCCGCCGGGCCGCCATGGCGCTGTCCCAGACGCTGTTCCCCGCCGAGTCGCGGATGTCGCGCCCCCGGCAGGGCACGCTGGAGACCGTCGAGCGCATCGACGCCGCGGCCGTGCGCGCCTTCTACGAGGCCCATGTGCGCCCCGCGACGACCACCGCGGTGGTCGTGGGCGACTTCTCCGGCATCGACCTCGACGCGGCGCTCGCCGACAGCCTGGGCGCCTGGACCGGCGGCACCGCCGAACCGCGGCCCGTGCCGCCGGTGACGGCGGACGACACCGGCCGCGTCGTGATCGTCGACCGCCCCGGCGCGGTCCAGACCCAGCTGCTGATCGGCCGGCTCGGGCCGGACCGCCACGACCGCGTGTGGCCGGCGCAGGTGCTCGGCACCTACTGCCTGGGCGGCACCCTCACCTCCCGGCTCGACCGCGTGCTGCGCGAGGAGAAGGGCTACACCTACGGCGTACGGGCGTTCGGCCAGGTGCTGCTGTCCGCGCCCGACGGCAGCGGGGCCGCCATGCTCGCCATCAGCGGCTCGGTGGACACCCCGTCCACGGCGCCGGCGCTCGCCGACCTCTGGAAGGTGCTGCGCACGCTCGCCGCCGAGGGGCTCACCGACGCCGAGCGGGACGTCGCGGTGCAGAACCTGGTGGGCGTCGCGCCGCTGAAGTACGAGACCGCCGCGGCCGTCGCGGGCACCTTCGCCGACCAGGTGGAGCAGCACCTGCCCGACGACTACCAGGCGCAGCTGTACGCCCGGCTCGCGGAGACCGGCACGGTGGAGGCCACCGCTGCGGTCGTCAACGCCTTCCCCGTGGACCGGCTGGTGACCGTACTGGTGGGTGACGCCTCCAGCATCGCGGAGCCGGTGCGGGAGCTGGGCATCGGCGAGGTCAGCATCATCAAGGGCTGACCCGCTCCGCGGCGCGCGTCCGTACGGACGGAAAGTCGACGACTGTACGGGTCGAAGCCGGTGCCCGTACGGACGGAAGGCCGGTGCCGTACGGAGCGAAGCGCGCGTCCGTACGGACCGAAGCCGGTGCGACGACCGTACGGACCCCCGTGCCGCGCGGTGAACAGGACGCATCTCGGCCCCTCTTGGGGCCCGAGGTGCGTCCTTTGTCCGTTTTATTGGAGAGGTTGCCCGTCTTTCCTGTGGCGTGCGCTACAAAAGCCCCGTTCTGTTTGCCGATTGAAAGACGAGCCGATTAGCGTCGGTCCGGCTGTTCGACCGAGCATCACAGTCGCACCCGCGACTGGCGGACAGTCATCGCCGAGTCCCCGCATGGCGCGAGCCAGGGGAGCCGGGGACCCAAACGTCCCTGGGGTGAATCGGGCGCCTTTGACGAGGGGCCCGTAGGAGACCTTCCTGCTCCGAACCCGTCAGCTAACCCGGTAGGCGAGAAGGAAGGAAAGGAGCACGCCACCCCATGGCGTTCACCCGTGCCACCGGGAAGCACCGCCGTCCGGGCCGTATGGCCCGTTCCGGCGCGAACATCGCGGGCATAGCCACCCTCGCCACCACCGGCGTCGTCGCCACCCTGGCCAGCCCGGCGGTCGCGGCGAGCGGAGAGGCGCCCTCGGTCGAGACGACCGGCCTCAACCAGGCGATCGTCATCGGTGACACGATGACCGAGACCATCGACGCCCAGGCCCAGACGCAGCAGCACATGGCCGACGAGGCCGCCGCGAAGGCGAAGGCCGAGGCCGAGGCCAAGAAGCAGGCCGAGGCGGAGAAGCGGCGCGCCGAGGCGCAGGCCAAGGCCGAGCGCGAGGCCCAGGAGCGGGCCGCCCGCGAGGCGGAGCGCAAGCGCCTGATGGCCTATGTGGCGCCCGTGGAGGGCTCCTACGTCTCCACCCAGTACAAGGCCTCCGGCGGCAACTGGTCGTCCGGCAGCCACACCGGCATCGACTTCCACGCCGCCTCCGGCACCACGGTGCGCTCGGTGGCCTCCGGCACCGTGGTCGAGGCGGGCTGGGGCGGCGCCTACGGCAACAACGTCGTCATCAAGCACGCCGACGGCACCTACACGCAGTACGGGCACCTGTCGTCCGTGTCCGTGTCCGCGGGCCAGACCGTCACCCCGGGCCAGCAGATCGGTCTGTCGGGCAGCACCGGCAACTCCACCGGTCCGCACCTCCACTTCGAGGCCCGCACCGGCGCCACCTATGGCTCGGACATCGACCCGATCGCCTACCTCCGCTCGCACGGCGTGAACATCTGATCTCTTCGAGGCTTCCTTCCGCCTTCCCCGAGGGCCCCGGCGCATGCGCCGGGGCCCTCGGGTTTCTCCCCGCCCCGCCGCGACCCTGGCCAGGACGCGTCGCGTTCCGGCCAAAAGATATGCATGAAATCACCGGCGCCATCGGAAATCGCGCCGCGCTGCCCTAGAGTCGCCGCAGCGAGGGAATTGGGTTCGTTTCGCGGTGAAGAATGTTTCCGGGGCGGCGAAAGGCGGAGGGCCGAAGAATGCGGAGTCGACGGTGAACGGCGACGCGGCGGGCGGCGGCATCCCCGCGCACGCGGTCTGCGACGCGATCCGTGACGACATCGTCTCCGGGGTCCACCCGCCCGGCGGCCGGCTGACCGAGGAGCTCCTCGCCCGCCGCCACGGGGTCTCCCGGGTGCCCGTGCGGGAGGCCCTGCGCACGCTGGAGTCCGAGGGCTTCGTCACCACCCGCCGGCACGCCGGCGCCTGTGTCGCCCAGCCGTCCGAGCGGGAGGCCGCCGACCTCCTGGACATCCGGGCGCTGCTGGAGCCGCTGGGCGCGGCACGCGCCGCCCAGCGGCGCACCGAGGCCCATCTGAAGGTGCTGCGCGGGCTGGTCCGGCTGGGCCGGGAGCGCGCCCGCCACGGCCGGCTGGGCGACCTGGGGGCGCTGGAGGGCTGGTTCCACGAGACGCTCGCCCAGGCGTCCGGCAGCCCCGGCCTGGCGGCGCTGCTGACCCAGACCCGCCGCAAGCTCGCCTGGGTGTACGCGGTGGAGGTGCCGGCCGGGGCCGCGGTGGCGGTACGGGAACGGGCCGCGGCGGCGGTACGGGTGCCGGCCGGGGCCGGGGCGGCGGTACGGGCCCAGGCCGCGCCGGCGGTACGGGCGCGCGCCGGGCACCCCGTACGGCCCGCTCGGGCAGGGGCGGGCGCCGAGGCCGGCCCCGCGGCGGCGACCGCCTGGGCCATGGCCTCGTGGGCGGAGCGCGGCGCCATCGTGGACGCCGTGGCCCGCGGGGACGCGGAGCGGGCCCGGACCCTGACCGCCGCGCACGTCGAGCGCTCGCTCGCGGCGTACCGATTGCGCCGGCCCGGCCCCGTGAACGGGGCGAAACAAACGGTCGACGCGGTCGGCATACGCGCGTAACAAAGTCGGAATGCGCGCGTAACAAAAGCGCCGTACAAAGCCCGGCGCGAACCCCGGATCGGGCGGCGCGTATTCTCGTGCGCTTTTCGCACGTCGCCCGCTCGATCGCTTCGGAGAAAAGCGAGAGCCGCGGCGCCCCGTCGTCGATCGATTTCGCGCCGATCGATTCAGGGCGCCGCGGCTCGCCGCGGTGGCATGACGGGACGTCGCGCGTCCCGGGCGAAACGGGTCAGACCGTCTCGGGGAGCTCGTCGAGGCCCTCGCCCACGAGCTTCGCCAGCCGGTCGAGCGCCGCCTCGGAGCCCTCGGCCTCCGACGCCAGCACGATCTCCTCGCCACCCTGGGCGCCGAGGCCCAGCACGGCGAGCATGGAGGCGGCGTTCACGGGGGTGCCGTCGGCCTTGGCGATCGTCACGGGGACGCCGGCAGCGGTCACCGCGCGGACGAAGATCGAGGCGGGGCGGGCGTGCAGGCCCTCGGCCCAGCCGACGGTGACGCGGCGCTCAACCATGGTGTAGCCCTTCAGGTCGTAACAGGTCGTATCGGTTCCGGTCCAGCACCGAGTTGTCTAGACCAGTCTTGTCCAGTCTCTCACGGGGCACGTGGTGCTCGGACAAAGGCCGCCCCCCGTACGCTGGTCGCCATGCAGACGTCGCAGCCGCCGTCCGAGCATGTCTACCCCGCCCACTGGGAGGCGGACGTCGTCCTGCGGGACGGCGGCACCGCGCAGATCCGCCCGATCACCCCCGACGACGCCGGGCGGCTGGTCAGCTTCTACGAGCAGGTCTCCGACGAGTCGAAGTACTACCGCTTCTTCGCGCCCTACCCCCGGCTCTCCGACCGCGATGTGCACCGCTTCACCCACCACGACTACGTCGACCGGGTGGGCCTCGCCGCGACCGTCGGCGACGAGTTCATCGCCACCGTCCGCTACGACCGCATCGACGACCGCGGCCGCCCCGCGCCGGCCCCCGCCGACGAGGCCGAGGTCGCCTTCCTGGTGCAGGACGCCCACCAGGGCCGGGGAGTGGCCTCCGCGCTGCTCGAACACATCGCCGCGGTCGCCCGCGAGCGCGGCATCCGCCGGTTCGCGGCCGAGGTGCTGCCCGCCAACACCAAGATGATCAAGGTGTTCACGGACGCCGGCTACACCCAGAAGCGCAGCTTCGAGGACGGCGTGGTGCGCCTGGAGTTCGATCTCGAACCCACCGACGCCTCGCTCGCCGTGCAGCGGGGGCGCGAACAGCGGGCCGAGGCGCGCTCCGTGCAGCGGCTGCTCGCGCCGTCCTCCGTGGCGGTCGTCGGCGCCGGCCGCGGCTCGGGCGGCATGGGCCGCACCGTCCTGCGCGACCTCGTCGGCTCCGGCTTCACCGGCCGGCTGTACGCGGTCAACCACGCCCTGGCGGACGGCGTCACGGAACTGGAGGGCGTGCCCGCCCACCGCCGTGTCCAGGACATCGGCGAGCCGGTGGACCTGGTCGTCGTCGCCGTCCCGGCGGACCGCGTCCCGGACGTGGTCGCCGACTGCGGCGAGTGCGGCGTCCAGGGCCTGGTGGTGCTCTCCGCCGGCTACGCCGAGGCCGGCCCCGAGGGCCGGGAACGCCAGCGCGAGCTCGTGAGGCTGGCCCGCGGCCACGGCATGCGGATCATCGGGCCCAACGCCTTCGGCATCATCAACACCGCGCCCGCCGTACGGCTCAACGCCTCCCTCGCGCCAGAACTGCCGGCCGCCGGGCGCATCGGCCTGTTCACCCAGTCGGGCGCGGTGGGCATCGCCCTGCTCGCCGATCTGCACCGCCGCGGCGCGGGGCTCGCCGGGGTGGAGGGCCGCATCGGCCTGTCCACCTTCGTCTCCGCCGGCAACCGCGCGGACGTCTCCGGCAACGACCTCCTGCAGTACTGGCACGACGACCCGGCCACCGACATCGCGCTGATGTACCTCGAATCGATCGGCAACCCGCGCAAGTTCACCCGGCTCGCCCGGCGCACCTGCGCCGTCAAGCCGGTCGTGGTCGTCAAGGGCGCCCGGCACAGCGGCACCGCGCCCACCGGGCACACCGTGCCCGCCTCCCGGATGCCCGACGCCACCGTCTCCGCGCTGCTGCGGCAGGCCGGGGTGATCCGCGTGGACACCGTCACCGAGCTCGTCGACGCCGGGCTGCTGCTCGCCGGCCAGCCGCTGCCCACCGGGCCCCGGGTGGCCATCCTGGGCAACTCCGAGTCCCTGGGGCTGCTCACCTACGACTCCTGCCTCACCGAGGGCCTGCGCCCCCTGCCGCCGCGCGACCTCACCACGGCCGCCGCCCCCGACGACTTCCGCGCCGCGCTGGCCGCCGCCCTGGCGGACCCGGGCTGCGACGCGGTCGTGGTCACCGCCATCCCCTGGGTCGCCGACACGGCGCCGGCCCGGAGCGGCGCCGCGCCGGGCGACGGGGCCCGGCTCGCCGACGCCCTGCGCGCCGCGGCCGGCGGCGCGCGCAAGCCCGTCGCCGTGGTCCACCTGGAGATCGAGGGGCTGGCCGAGGCCCTCGGCGCCGCCGACAGCGGCATCCCCGTCTACCCCGCCCCCGAGCGGGCGGCCCGCGCGCTCGCCGAGGCCGTGCGCTACGCCCAGTGGCGGCGCGAGGCCGCCGACCCCGGCCGGGTGCCCGAGTACGACGACATCGACGAGGCCGGGGCCGCCGCCGCGATCGAGGCGCTGCTGGCCGAGCGCGCCCCCGCCCCCGTGCCCGGCCCCGCGCGCCACCATGGCCTGCACCACCGGGCGCAGCTCCTCGGCCGGGCCCAG
>NZ_JBPQTV010000138.1:0-16075 GCF_051386515.1 Streptomyces sp. URMC 123
GACGACGGGGACGCGGCGGCCGGCGGCGGTACGGCGGGTGGCGGGGGCGCTCGGGGACTGACGCATCGTCGACCAGCCTTTTCTTGATCCGGGAGCGGGCGGAGCACGAAAGCTATCGCCTCACGGGATCGCCGGCGGGACCGGGGCGCCGGTCACCCGCCTCGCCGCGATGGCCCCCACGCATGATTGACCCGCTCCGACCAGGGCAGGTGCGGGTCAGGACACATACGGTCCCAACCGCACAGGAAGGGTTATCAGTGGAAATCTCCGGCATCCTCAGCGCGATAGTGATCGGCGTCGTCATCGGGCTGCTGGGACGGCTCGTCCTGCCCGGCCGTCAGCACATCGGCGTCCTGTGGACCATGGTCGTGGGTATCGTCGCCGCGCTCATCGGTACGGCCATCGCGGCGGGCCTCGGCGTCGCCGACACCAAGGGGGTCGACTGGATCGAGCTGCTGATCCAGATCGTGCTGGCCGCCGTCGGGGTGTCCGCCCTGGAACGCTTCAAGGCGCGCCACTGACACCCGCCGCGCGGGGCGCTCCCAGCGGGACACCGCCCCGCGCCGGCCGCCGGTCCGCGGCCACCGAGCCCCCGTTCTCGTACGCGCTTCGAACGGCCCACCCGCGGCGGCCAGAACCCTTTCCTCCCCGGGCCGGGCCTGGCAGTATCCCGGCCGTGGTCCCCCTCCTCACCCGGATGAGCAGGCGCCGCGTCGCGCAGGCCGCCGCCGCGGTGCTCACGGTGTGCGGGCTGCTGCTCTGGTACGTGGCGCCGTGGAACGAGGAGCGCGCGCCGCGGGGGCGCGTGCTGTTCTCTACGGGGAGCCCCGAGGGCGTCTACTCCCACTACGGCGAGCTGCTCAAGCGCGACTTCGCCCGGGACCTGCCCGGCCTCGACGTCCGCCTCGCCCCCAGCAAGGGCTCCATCGAGAACCTCCAGCGCCTGGTGTCGGGCCGCGCCGATCTGGCCGTCGTGGCCGCCGACTCCGCCGGGGTCTACCGCGACGAGGGGCGTGCCGGCGCCGAGCGGCTGAGCGCGTGCGCCCGGCTGTACGACGACTACATCCAGCTCGTGGTGGACCGGAACTCACCGGTACGGACGGCCCGTGACCTGCGGAACAAGCGCGTAGGCGTCGGCGAGGACACCTCCGGGGTGCAACTCGTGGCCCGGCGCCTGCTGACGGCCGCCGGGCTCGACATGGACAAGGACGTGCGGGCCCACCGGGTCGGGATCGGCGAGATGGCGAGCCTGCTGCGCGCGGGGCGGATCGACGCCTTCTTCTGGTCGGGCGGACTCCCCACCATGGCCGTGCAGAAACTGGCCAGGCACCATCCGATCCGCCTCGTCGAGCTCGGTGACCTCGCCTCCGCCCTGCAGCGGGACGAGGAGGAGAACGGCGGCCACCGCTACTACCGCTCCGCGGACATCCCGGCCGACGCCTACCCCGAGCTGCGGATGGGCCGTACGGTGCCCACCCTGGCCGTCGCCAACCTCCTCGTCGCGACGGACCGCATGGACCCCGTGCTCGTCGAGGGCATCACCCGACGGGTCATCAAGAGCAGGGACCGCATCGGGCGGGTGGTCCACGCCGCCCAGCGCGTCGACCTGGGCACCGCCATCTTCACCGACCCGTTGCCCCTGCACGAGGGCGCCCGGCGCTACTACCAGTCGGTCAAGCCCTGACGGCGAGCCGCCCGCCCCCGTACGGACGCCTGTCCCCGTACGGGCGCCCGCCCTCGTACGGGCGCCCGCCCCCGTACGGACGCCCGCCCTCGTACGCGCGGCCGAGTGGCCGAGTTTTGCGCTTGTAGGAACCAGTCTCGGCCAGCAGAGTCGGGGAACGACACGGGGAACCACACGAGAGAACCACACGAGAGAACCGCACGGGGAACGACCGGAGTGCCGCGCACACGTGCGCCGCCAGGGGGAGGTCGCCATGGACATGAGCCTGGAACCCACCGAGGAAGTGGTCGGTTCCGACCCTCGATACCAGTGGGCCCTGCCCCTGACCCGACCCGGAACGACCGCGGCCGCGGCCCCCGCCGGACGGCGGCGCCCCCGGTCCGTCTGGTACGTCGCCCTGCCGCTGACCTCCGCCCACCGCGGCGGCCACTCCGGCGGCGGCGCCCTCATCAGCGGGGCGGGCGGCCAGGAGCGCTACCGCAACGAGGGCACCGTCTACCCGCACGCCGCCCTCGTCGAAATGATCACCTATCAGGAGCGGTGCTTTCCGGATACCGCCTGGAGCTACCTGGACATGAGCCACGTCACCCTCGACGAGGCGCGCGCCCGGATCGCCGCCGACCCACCGGACGTGGTGGCGTTCACCGTCTACACCTCCACCGCGCTGTGGGCCTTCATCATGGCCGCGGAGGTCAAGCGGGTGAACCCCGAGGCGGTCGTGGTGTTCGGCAACGACCACGCCGGGATACTCCACCGCGAGGTGCTCACCGGACCCTACGGCAGCCGTCTGGTCGACTTCGTCAGTACGGGCAACAACGGCCCCTTCACCATGATGGGGCTGCTGTACGCGCTGCGCGGCGAACTGGACCTGGCCCGCGTGCCGTCGCTCGCCTACCGCCACGGCGACCGCGTGATCAACCAGCCGGCCCCCACCTATCCGCTCGACCGCCGGCTGCTGCCCGACTACCGGCTGATCAAGGACCAGCTGGAGCAGTACTACGACGAGGCGTTCAAGGTCTGGTACGCCCACCACTACACGCTCAAGCGGATGGTCACCCTCCCGCTGGACGGGGGGTGCACCTGGGGCAGGCGCCCCGGGCGCCGGTGCAAGCACTGCTCGATCCAGGGCCTCACCCCCAAGACCAGCAGCGTGGCCGCCGCCGTACCCGTACTGGAGAGCATGGTCGGCGAGCTCGGCGCCAACGTGTACGCCGCCGGTGACTCCACCCTCGGCCTCTCCCGCGACCAGTGGTCCGGCGAAATCGGCTTCCTCGACGACCTCGCCGAGGCCTGCGCCGCCTCCCCGGTGCTGCGCGAGCACCGGTTCATGCTCGCCTACGGGCTGGTGTACGAGTTCCTCCAGTCGGCGCGGCTGTGCCAGGGGTTCATCCGCACCTGGAACGTGGGCCTGGAGGCCTTCGACCCGAAACTGCTCAAGGGCGACTCCAAGGGCATCAACAAGGGTCCCGACCGCGTCCTCGAAGCGCTCGAACTCGCGCGCGACCTCGACTACAAGCTCTATGTGTCCGGCATCATGGGCCTGCCCGGCACCACCCTCGACCTGCTGCGCAGCGAGGTCGACCACTGGCTCTCGCTGGCCGAGACCTACCGCGACTCGATCACCACCATCTCCGTGGCCGCGCCGGGCGTGATCCCCGGCTCCCGGATGTACTGGGAGAGCTACACCAACCACCCCCAGGTCCGCGCCGCCCACGGCGAGACCGTCCCCGCCCGCCGGCTCACCGAGCTGTACGTACGCGAGAACACCGAGGTCACGCTCGCCGACGTGGAGGCCGCCATCGCCGAGGTCGGCCGCGGGGTCATCGCCCTCGGCGAGGAGCGCGGCCACATGAAGTTCGGCGGCTACATGCTCGGCGGCGTCGACGAGGAAGAGGCCCTCGAACGCCGACTGCTCGACGACCTCTGCGGAGAACTCCGGCACCCATGACCCCACCGCGACGCCGGCTCCTCGGACCGACGTACACCATCGCCGTCATCTGCGCCGGTTCCAGCCTGCCGACCTCCCTCTACGCCGAGTACGGGCGGCGCTTCGAGCTCTCCCCGTTCACCATCACCGCCCTGTTCGCGGTGTACGTCACCGCGATCATCCCGACCATGCTGCTGTGCGGCGGGCTGTCCGACACCTGGGGCCGGCGCCGCACGGCCCGCTGCGGACTGGCGCTCTCCGCCCTGGCCGCCGTGGTGTTCGCGACGGCGCCGGGCGCCTGGGCGCTCTTCGCCGGGCGCCTCCTGCAGGGCGCGGCGGCCGGCCTCACCACCGGCGCGGCGACCGCCGCCCTGGCGGACGGCCCCGATCCGGCCGCGCCCCGCCGCGCCCGCGCCATCTCCCTCGCGTCGTTCGGGATCTCCATCGGCAGCGCCTGCGGCCCCCTGCTCTCCGGCCTGATCACCGCGGCCGTGCCCGGGACACCCGCGCTGCCCTTCCTGGCCCATCTGGCGCTGCTGCTGCCGGCCGCCCTCCTGTCGTGGCCGGCGGCCGGCGCCGTCGCCGGGGGAGCGCGATGGCGCCCCCGGTGGCCCACGATCCCGCAGGCCGCCGGGCGCGCCTTCGCCCTGGCCGCCTCGACGACGGTGTTCTCGTGGAGCCTCCTCGGCCTCTTCCTCGCGCTCATCCCCTCGGTGGCCGAGGAGTTGGGCTCGACCACCAGTACGGCGGTGGGCGGCGGCACCGTGGCCGTCATGCTCGCCTGCTCGGCGCTGCCCCTGCGCTACGCGGAACGCCTCACCCGCGGCCGCGGCCAGCTCCTCGGCCTGCTCGCGATGGCGGCGGGCCTCGCGCTCGTCACCCTGGCCGCCGCGGCCCACAGCCTGCCGCTGCTGCTCGCCGCCGCGATCGCCTCCGGCGCGGGCCAGGGCATCGCGTTCACCGGCGCGCTCGCCGACCTCTCGGAGGTCACCCCCACGGCCGTGCGCGGCGAGGTCTTCTCCGCCGCGTACGTCGTCGGCTATCTCGCGCTGTCCGTGCCGGTGCTCGCCGTGGGAGCGCTCGCGAGCCGTACGGGCATGGTGCCGGCCGTGTTCTGGTTCGGCGCGATCACGGCCCCCGGCTGCCTGATCGCGTCCACGGTCCTGGTTCTCGTCCGCCGCGGCGGCCCCCGCCCACGCCTGCGGCGGCCCGCGCCGCAGGACGCGCCGGTCCCGCCGCCGGACCAACCGGCGAGCCGCTCCCCGGTGGACGGCCGCTGAGCCGGCGCCGGGGGGCGCGGTTCCGGGGTGGGGTGGCCTCGGCGTGGGGGCGCCTCAGAACCGCCGGGCCGACTCCTGTGCATGGGCCATGCGTCGCAGGCTCAGCAGCACCGGTTCGTACAGCACCGTCAGCGCGACGGCCGCCTCGATCTGCTCGGTCGGGGTCGGCTGCTCCTCGATCAGGTCCAGGTCGGTGACGGCCAGCTGCGCCGCGAGCCGCCCGTACGGCAGCAACTGCTCGGTGTCGCACGGGTAGCCGAGCCGGACCAGCGCGGCGACCGAGTCGACGAGCCGCCGGTGGGCGGGGTCGCGCAGGTCCAGGCCGGGACCGGCGGACCAGCCCAGCCGCTCCAGCAGCGCCTCCACGGAGCGGCGGGCGGTCTCCACCGCCGGGTCGTCCTCGGCGGGCGCCTCGGCGCAGGGCAGCGCCCGGGTGGCCGCGCCCAGCCGCAGGTGGTGGTCGAGCGACTCGTCCTCCGCGGCGGCGATCACCTCGCGCGCGGTGGCCACCGGGACCCCGCCGATCTGGATCAGCGCCCGCACCAGGCGCAGCCGCCGCAGGTGGTCCTCCCCGTACTCGGCCTGGGTGGCGGAGACCCGGCGCCCGGGCTGGAGCAGCCCTTCGCGCAGGTAGTACTTGATCGTGGCGGTGGACACCCCGCTGCGCTCGCTCAGCTCCGCCAACCTCATGCTCTTGCGCCTTTCCTTGGACAGTGGAACTATCCAAGCATGGATAGCGCCGCTGTCCAATACGGGGACGGAGAATCTCATGAACATGGCACCGACATCCGAGCGACGGGTCACGGCCGCCGCGCAGGGCGACGTGGTCGTCTTCCTCATCGGGATGCGGATCAACCGCTGGCGGGCCGTACGCCACTGGCTGCCGGCCCTGGCCGCGATGCCGCGCATGCTCAAGGAGCTGTCACGGAACGGCGACAGCGGGCTGCTGGGCCTCCGCAGGCTGGGCGGCGGCCCCCGCGAGTTCGGCGTCGCGCAGTACTGGGAGTCGCGCGAGAAGCTGCTCGCCTACGCCTCCGACCGGAGCGGACAGCACCGCCCCGCGTGGGTGGCGTTCAACCGCCGCGCGCGGAGCAGCAAGGGCGGCGTGGGGGTCTGGCACGAGACGTACGTCGTCCCGGCCGGTTCGTACGAGTCGATCTACGTCGACATGCCGCCGGCCGGCCTGGGGGCGGCATGGGGCCTCGAGCCCGTGGGTCGCCGCGGGGAGCGGGCGGCGGAGCGACTGGCGAGCGGGGCCGCGTAGGTTCTGTCTCCCCGGCCGGCGTCGTGTCCGGATCGCGGGAACCCTGGAGGCCCGCCGCCGGGGCCTGGAACCGCTCGCCATGTGACCGAGAAGACTGGACGTAAAGACGGACGGCGGTCATCTCGACTTGCGTCGTGAGCAGCGCACTTGAGGGCGCCATCAGGCCTTGCAAGTGCGGGACTGAACATTGGCGGTCTTTTTTCTGTGCCTCTGATGGTGTGCGTGGTGCGATTGCGTCGAACATCCGTACCCTTCGAGGGGGATAGATGAGGCGCATTCGCTCATGGGCGGCACTTCGGCACCTGGCCGCAGCTGCCGCCCTTGCTGTTCTGGCCGCTGCGGGAACAGCTTCCGCAGCCGACTTACCGAAGAGGCCTGATCCGCTGGGGGCGCCGCCGAAGGTTCACGGTCCGGAGGCGGAGACGTCCGTCATGGCGGGGGCCCGGCCGGTGTCCGGACGCACTCCCGAGGCGGGCCTGCCGTTCAAGAATCAGAGCGGCAAGTGGCAGGTCAACACAATCACGCCGACGTTGCGCAACACGGTGACGGACGCGGACGGTGACAAGGCGAACCTGACGTTCGAGGTGTGGACCGCCGACGCCAACGGCAACCCTGGCACCAAGGTCAAGCTGACCGACGCCAACCCGTACGGGGTGCTGGTCTCTCCCTATGTGAACTCGGGGGCGAAGGCCGAGGTCAAAGTCGCGGTAGGTCGTTTGAAGAACAACACGACCTACATGTTCCGCACCAACGCGTACGACGGGTCCCTGTACGAGACCAACTGGTCGCCGTGGGCGACGTTCACGGTACGGGCAGGGATCGACCTGACCCTGCCCACCTTGGACTCCACCAGCCCCAACCCCAACCAGACCATTCAGGAACCCAGCAGCAATTCGGAGAAGCCGCTGGTCGTGAACACCTCGTCACCGCCGCAGGCCCAGTACGACAGCAGCGGTGGCGGCAAGGAGCAGTGCGGCCCGGCCAGTAGGGAGGGGGCGCGGGTCTGCTTCGGCAAGCCGGTGACTGCGGACAAGGGTCCCAAGGTTCCGTCGCGCCCGGCGGTGACGGAACCCGGTGGCGCGGCTGGGGCGGCCGACTGGTGTGACGACGATCTGACGCTGGCCCGCGCCACCCGAACTCTGGTCTGCGAGAACCGCAAGGTGCCGGCCTACTACAGCAAGGACGGGCAGGTGCAGGCCACAGCCTGGTTCCTGTTCCAGCGGCTGATCAGCCTGGACGGGGTCAACAGTTTCAGCGAGACGCTGACCGTCAAGCCGATCAGCATTCCCGCCGACTTCTACAGAATTCAGCTCGGCATCTACCGGCACCTGTGCGAGGACGGCTGCGACCCGGTTGAAGCCGACCCCTCCGCCTGGCAGGGCACACCCGATTGGACAGCCGGAGACACCCACGTCGCCTACATCACTTCCAGCTACCTGTGGGACGACTCCACCGCCGAAAAGCAGTACACGTTCAAGCCGGACGTGCAGATCAACGCGATCATCGACCCGGTCGGTGAAGAGACCATCCAGACCGTCGGTTACCAGTGGAGCCTGGGCGGCGTCAGCGACTTCGACGAGGTGCGCTGCGACACCAAATCCCAGTCCGTCAGGGCGGGGTGTGTGATCCCGAACTATGCGCCGACATACACGCTCAACGCGGGCAAGAACCCGCAGGCGGCGGCGCACGCCTGGCTGATCCAGAACGCCACGCCCAAGACCCCGGGCCTCCAGCGGGCGGGGACCCCGCTGTACTATCTGCCCGGCGGGCGGGACGGCAAGAACCGTGCCGTCATCTGCGACGAGGCCAACTGGGCGAAGAACAACTACGACCCCGCCGCGATGAACACCAGCACCGACACCCCGGACTGCGACGAGTTCACTTTCAACGCCTCGTACAACAGCGGCGGCATGCCCAAGGACCTGGGCGGCCTCAACCCGGTGTCGTCCGGGTCCCAGTGCATACAGTCCTACGCGACCAAGGTCGACGGAAAGATGCATCTGCGCAACCTCCCCGGCGCCCTCACTACCTTCAAGGAAGTCTGCGGGCGGTCCGCCATATCCGGCAGTCAGAACCGAGGATCGATGGGCGCGTTCTCGGCCGGCTTCGTGAACAACGTGCGGCTGATGGACAGGGACGCCTACTGGTTGGAGACCAACATCAACGGCAGTTGCACCAGCGCCAACAGTGACGCCTGGCGCTGCACCATGACCCTCAAATAACACACATGCGCACGGCTGGGCGGCACGGAACCCTCCGTGCCGCCCGCTCCTGTTACGCGTAGGGGCCGGTCAGCCTGGCTGCGGGCAAGCGGCCCCGCTCCACATCGGCCCGGGGGACGCGGATATCCAGGATGTCGCCGACGGCCTGCCACACCACGCCGTGCAGCCCACCCTCCTGCGCGTCGAGAAGGTCGTGCCACTGCGGGATGCTGTATCCGGGGGGACAGGTGGCCCCGGCGGCTTTCAGGCCCTCGCCCAGGGCGGCCAGCTTGCTGCCCTCCACTGCGTGTGGGTGGTCGGTCAGATCGTCGCCGAAGTTGTTCAGGTACACGTTCCCGTCGCCGGGCGCGTAGACGATGTAGCTCGGATTGACTGCCACATTCGCGTTCAGGCAGATCAGCTCCTCCCCGACAGGCGGGATCGCCTTGTCCTCGTCCTCGAAGAACCACTCGCACCAGGTGCATGCTCCCCGATCTTCCAGGACGTACACCCATTCACCGGACTTGCCGTACATGCAGGGTGCATCCCGGGTCGGGTGGAAATCCCGGTACGGCATGGCGCGCGATATCTCCTCCTCGTCCGCGCCCAGCCTGAGCAGGAAATTCGTGACCGTCACCCCGCGCATAGCGGTCATGGAAATGCCGCCGCGCATCCCCTCGGGGGCCGGTTTGTCGAAGGTGTGCTGTCCTATCCACTTCAAGCCATCTTCCATCGCGCTGCCCTCCTCGGTGTCGTTGGGGGAGCCTACGCCGCAGGCGTTTCTACTGGCGCGAGGCCGGCTGACGGGTCGTGCCGTGGCCGGGCGGCGGCGACAGCTACCGGCGTGCCGCCGCCCGGATTCCTCAGGGCCGGCTTCGGTTCGGCTCCGGCAGGGCCGTGCCGAAGTGGGCCGTCATGCCGCCGTCGGCGGTCCAGCGGTGCAGGCCCGCCTTCTCCAGGACGCGGATCGACGCCGGGTTGGCGAGCTCCACCCGGGCGAACACCGCGTGGACGCCCGGCGCGGACAGGCCGTACTCCACGAGGGCACGGGTGGCCTCCGGTGCGTAGCCGCGGCCGCGGCGTGAGGGCACGACCCCGTAGCCGATTTCGAGGGCGCCGTCGGACGGCGGCCAGAACAGGCTGAGGCTGCCGACGACCAGACCACTGGCCCGCTCGACGATCTGCCGGTGGCCGTACTCGTTCTCATGGTCCGACAGCTGAGCGATCACGCCGGCGATCACCCGGTCGCCCTCGGCGGGGAAGTCCTCGGCCCAGTGCGCCGATCGGCCGTCGCCGACGACGGCCGCCACATCGTCGGCGGACCACTTCCGCAGCACGAGCCGCTCGGTGATCAGATCCGTACCGGTCCCGGAGGCTGCCGGGGAGAAGGAGGAGAAGGAGCAGAAGGAGGAGGAAGGGGAAAGGAAAGAAGAGGAAGAAGAAGAGAACACGCGTCGCTCCTGGTCGTTTCGAACGACCGGGCCGCGTTGCACCCGCGCGACACCCAGCTACGGCTGCGTGTGCGCAGATCCAGGGATTCCACCGTGCGCGACCCGGACAAGGGCATGCTGATGAAGCTCGGCGCGGGCCATATTCATCAACCTCCCTTGTCGCGGCGGGATATCGCCGGTGGGCGCACGCACGGCGCGGGTGCGGCGCGTGTTCTGCGACCCTATCAAAGCGCGCGTCATCGGCCCCGGGCCGTACGGGGGTCGGCCCCGTCGGCAACCGCGCGTGCCCCCGGGGCGGGCGGGTCATCGCCCGCCCTACACCAGCCCCGCCTCGTGCGCGGCGATCGCCGCCTCCACCCGGTTGCGCGCCCCCAGTTTGCCGAGGATCGCGCTGACGTGCGCCTTCACCGTGCCCTCGACCAGATGCAGCCGTGCGGCGATCTCCGCGTTGGACAGCCCCTCCCCGAGCCCGGCCAGGACGTCGCGCTCCCGCCCGGTCAGGTGCTCCAGCGTGCGACGGGGCCCCGCCACACGCTGTGCGCGCAGGCCGGCGATGACGCGGGCGGCGATCCTCGGCGACAGATAGGCCCCGCCCGCCCCCACCGCCTGCACCCCGTTCAGCAGTTCCCGGGGGTCGTCCGCCTTGAGCAGGAAGCCGCTGGCACCCTCCTGGAGGGCACGGGTGATGAAGTCGTCCTCCCCGAAGGTCGTCAGCATGATCACGCCGGCCGTGGGCAGTGCCTGGTGAATCCGGGTCACCGCCGCCAGGCCGTCCAGCCCGGGCATCTGGATGTCCAGGAGGACCACGTCGGGGCGGTGCCGGCGCGTCAGTGAGACGGCCTCATGGCCGTCGGCCGCCTCCGCGACCACCTCCGCGCGCGGGTCCCTCGCCAGGATGGCCCGTATCCCGGCCCGGACCATCGTCTCGTCGTCCGCCACGAGGACGCGGACCGGCCTGCGGTCCGGTGCTGTCTCTTCCACGGGCCGAGCGTACGTCCCCGGGGCGGGCCCGTGACCGGCGGCCGGGCAACGTACGACCAGCGGCGGGCCGGCACCCCTGACGAAAGGCAGGACGGTGCTGACGAACGGCCGATGTGCCGCCGTGACCTGCCCTTCTAGCGTCGCTGCCGTACGAGGGACAACCGGCGGACGCCGAAGGAACCGATGTGATCACTCTTAGAGGGCTGACCAAGCGATACGGCGCGACCGTCGCCGTGAACAACCTGACCCTGGACATCGAGGAAGGGAAGGTGACCGGCTTCCTCGGCCCGAACGGGGCCGGCAAATCGACCACGATGCGCATGATCCTGGGCCTGGACCACCCCTGGCGGGGCCGGGCACTGATCAACGGCAGGCCCTACGCGGCCCTGCGCCACCCGCTCCGCGAAGTGGGCGCCCTGCTGGACGCGAAGGCGCTGCACCCGGCGCGCTCGGCCCGCGGCCACCTTCTCGCGCAGGCCCGCAGCAACGGCATCCCGGCGCGCCGCGTGGACGAGGTCCTGGAGGCGGTGGGCCTGGCCAAGGCGGCCCGCCGCCGGGCCGGAACGTACTCGCTCGGCATGAACCAGCGCCTCGGCGTGGCCGGCGCGCTGCTCGGTGACCCGGCGACCCTGATCCTGGACGAACCGGTCAACGGCCTCGACCCCGACGGCGTGCGCTGGATGCGACAGCTCGTGCGCGACCAGGCCGCCCAGGGCCGTACGGTCTTCCTCTCCAGCCATCTGATGAGCGAGATGCAGCTGACGGCCGATCACCTCGTCGTCATCGGCCGGGGCGAGCTGCTGGCCGACACCTCCATGGCGGACTTCCTCGCCGGCAGCTCCCTGGCCTCCGTACGCGCCCGGGTGCCCGATCCCGACGAGCTGTCCACGCTGGTGAGCCGGCTGGCGGCGGACAGCGGGGTGACGGTCCGGAGCGTGGGCCGGGGCGAGATCGTCGTCAAGGGCCGGACCGCCGCCGAGGTCGGCGACCTCGCTCACGGCTACGGGGTCAGGCTGCACGAGCTGAGCGACGAGCGGGTCTCGCTGGAGCAGGCGTACATGGAACTGACGGCACGGAGTGTCGAGTACGCGACGGGCCGGCGGCCCGGAGAGACGGACGAGGGGCCGACGGCCACGGACGAGTGGCCCGCAGGCACGAACAAGGGGCCCGCGGACCGGGACAAGCGGCCCACGGCAACGGACGAGTGGCCCACGGCCACGAACAAGGGGCTCGACGAGGCCGGAAGGCGGACACGATGACGACTCACGCATGGGCGGACGCCCCCGGACACGGCACTGGCGCGCGCCCCGCCCGCCGGTTCTCCGGAGCGGTCGCCGCCGAGTGGACCAAGCTGTGGTCGGTCCGCGCACCGTACGTGTGCCTGCTGGCCGGTCTGTTGGCGACCGCGGTGTTCACCTACTACTACGGCTCGATCGCCCGCATCAACGAGCACGCCGTCCAACCGGTCGGCAACGCCGTGGTGTCCTCCACCGTCCTCGTCCAGTTCGCCGTGGTCGTCCTGGCCACGGTCACGGTCACCAGCGAGTACACGACCACCAGCATCGGCGCGTCCCTGGTGTGGGTGCCGGTCCGGCACCTGGTCCATTCGGCCAAGGCGCTGGTCGTCGCCGTGGTCGCCTTCGCCGCCGGCGTCCTGTACGCCGCGCTGGGCATGGCGGTGGCCTGGGGGCCGTTCTCGGGCCGCGCCTCGTTCGACGCCGGCACGGCGGCCGGCCAGATCCTGGCCGTCGGCTTCTACTACGCCCTGATCGCGGTCCTCACCGTGGGCGTGTCGTTCGCCGCGCGGCACGCGGCCGGAGCGCTGACCGTGCTGTTCACGCTGCTGTGGGGCCTGCCGAGCATGCTCGTGGGGCTCGGCGGCCCGGTCCTGCACACCCTCAACGACTGGCTGCCGCACAGCGCGGGCGACCACGTCATGCGCGCCGGCGCCGCCACTCCCCATCCGCCGGCCGTGGCGGTGCTGATCCTGCTGGCGTGGGCCCTGGCCGCGCATCTCGCCGGCCTGTACGTGCTGCGCCGCCGCGACGCCTGACGAGTCGCGGCGCGCGACGAGCCGCGCGGCCGGGCTCCGGGGGCGGCCCTGGGCCTGACGGGGGCGGGCCCCGGGCCCCGCCCCCGTCAGAGGTTGAAGACCCGCCGCGCGGTACCGGACAGGAACAGCTCGGTGGTCTCCTCGTCCAGGCCCAACTCGCCGAGGTGCTCCAGCGCCCGCGCTGGAGTGATCATGGGGTAGTTCGTGCCGAACAGCACCTTGGCCCGGCCCCGGCCGCGCAGGTAGTCGACCAGCTCGCGCGGATAGCGGCGGGCGGTGTAGGCGCTGGTGTCGATATAAACGTTCGCGTGCTTGTCGGCCACCGCGATCATCTCCGTGGTCCACGGGTAGCCGATGTGTCCGCACACGATGGTCAGCTCGGGGAAGTCGAGCGCGACCTGGTCGATGTACGGGATGGGGCGGCCGGTCTCGGACGGGCGCAGTGGGCCGGTGTGCCCGACCTGGGTGCAGAACGGAATGCCGAGGTCGACGCAGGCGGCGTACAGCGGGTAGTACAGCCGGTCGGTGGGCGGGAGCTGCCACAGCCAGGGCACGATCCGCAGGGCCACGAAGCCGAGGTCCTCCACGGCGCGGCGTAACTCCCGTACGGCCCGGACCGGCCGGGTGAGGTCCGCGCCGGCCACCCCGCGCAACCGTCCGCCGGACTCGGCGACGAACTCGGCCACCTCGTCATTGCTGATCAGCGGCCCTTGGGGCCCGTACCAGGCCGCCGACAGCCCGATCTCCACATCGGCCGCGGCCAGCGCGGCCACCGTGGCCTCGACCGGCAACGGCTCCTCCAGCGGCCCCTGCCCGGTCCACCGGCGCAACGACTCGAACATCTCGTGGTTGGAGTGACGGAGGGTGGGGTGCTGCATCCACGCGTCGATGATCGGCACGGGCTCCTGCCTCTCTCCTGGCGCCACCGGCCGCACCGCGCCGCAGGCGGCTGAGCGAACTGACCTGCGATCGTAGCCGGGGTGTGCATCACAGAGACTTGTCGTCCCGTCAGCGCGATGCGATGTCACACCCCTTCGCGGCAAAGGAGAACCGGTGACCAGCCACCCGCCCAGCGCCCAGGACATCGAAACCCGGCAGGTGACAGATGCCTGGGCCCGCATCGAAACCTGGATCGCCCACCACGTCCCCCACACCCGCTCCCTCCTCCTCGCCGGCGCTTCCCCGGACGCCGTCACCTCTCTCCAGAGGCAGACCGGCGTCCGCATACCCTCCTCCCTCGAAGCCCTGTGGGCCCGCTGCGCGGGAACCCGGACGGACCGGTACTCCACCTTCCTCATGGGAGGCCACGCCCTGATGCGCCTGGAGACGGTCGCCACGAAGTACAGCCAGGAGATGAGCCACCAGCGCCGCCACGCCGACGACACCGTCACCTGGCGCGCGGCCTGGATTCCCGTCTTCTCCTTCTCCGCCGACGATCAGACCTCTGGCCTCTGTCTGGACGCGGAAACCGGAAGGTTGTGCCGCTGGACCCGCTACGCACAACACCACCCCGAACCCGAGTACGCGTCGCTCACCGACTACCTCGAAGAGATGGCCGATTCCCTCGAAACCCCCGGCCTGGCGACCAGCGACAAGCCCGGCCTCGTCGCAGGCGCCCTGGTCTGGGGCAGCAAGGTCAACCCCGACGACGAACATCTCTGGACCCCCCTGGCGGCCTGACCGTGCACGCCGAACGGACAGGAAGAACCCGTCGCCGTCCCAGAGCCGCCACGCAGGAGCCGGGAACTGCTTGAACGCCTGCCGGTTCTGCGTGCTCGGAACAGCGGCCCGGCCGCACTTCGGCTGACCCGCCGGGCCGTCAGTCGGCGGCCGGTCCGGGGCCGGTCGTCGGGCGGTCGTGTCGTACCGTCGGTCGGATGACAGCAGCCCCCGCCCCCATCGCGAGCCCAGGAGAGGAGACCCGACGGGCCATGCGGCGCGTTCGTCCATCGTTGAGACCGTTGAGACCGCTGAGGCCCCTGCTCGCCGACACGGCCCTGTGGGCCGCCTTCTGCGTGGCCGGCGTCCTCTGGTTCCGTGACACCCCGACGGCCTCGCTCGCACTGGACCTGGTGTTGCCCCTGCTCGTGCTGGCCGTGGCGGTCCCCCTCGCCCGGCGCCGGCCGGCGGTGGCGGTCCTCCTGGCCAACGCCCTGTGCGCCCTGCGGCTGGCCGACCCCGCGAGCCCCGCCACCGTGCACGTCCTGGCCCTGGCCGCGCTGAGCTGTCTGCTGGGCGCGCGGACCGCCGCCGCCCGTACCCCGCTGCTCGTGCTCGCCGGCTGCCTGGCGATCGACCTCGGGCTCTGCGCCCTGCTGCGGGTCCCCGCGGTGTGGTGGTTCTACGCGATGACGGTGCTGCCCGCCGCGCTCCTCCTGCCGTGGCTCGCCGGCCGCTCCTGGCGCGGCAGGAGGGACCTCGTGCGGGGCGGCTGGCAGTTGGCCCGCAGTCTGGAGGAGCAGCAGCACCTCGTCGCGGAGCGGGCCAGGCTGACGGAGCGCGCGGACATCGCCGCCGACATGCACGACTCGCTGGGCCATGTGCTGAGCCTGGTCGCCCTGCGCGCCGGGGCCCTGGAGCTCTCGCCCACGCTCACCCCCCGGGACCGCGATGACGTCGCCGAGCTGCGCAGGACCATAGCGGACGCCGTCGACCACCTGCGGGAGACCGTCACCGTGCTGCGTGACGAGCCCCGGACGCCGGTGGCCCCGCCCGCGGCCGCGGGCGACACCGTGGAGGAGCTGCTGGGCCGCGCGGTCGCCTCCGGCGTCCCGGTGCGGTGGGAGCGCCACGGCCCGCTGCCCGCGCTGTCCCACTGATCGAACGCGGTGTGTACCGGGTGGTGCGGGAAGCCCTGACCAACGCCACCAAGCACGCCCCGGGGAGCGCCGTGCGGGTGAGCATCAGCCACGATGCCGACCGCACCCACGTCCGGGTCGTCAACTCCCCGCCGCCCGCCGGGCCGCTGCCCGGCACGGTGGCGGGCAACCGCGGCCTGGCGGGGCTGCGGGAGCGGGTGACGGTCCTCGGCGGCACCCTGGAGGCGGGCCCTTACGAGGGCGGCTTCCGCGTCGCCGCCACCCTGCCGCACGACGCCACGGCGAGGACGGCGCCGGGGGCCGCCGCGCCCGGGGACGACGCCCGCCCTCTCGCCACCCACGGAACGGAGGCCACCGGTCCCGCGACCACGGCCACCGGCCCCAAGACCACCGCCACCCGCCCCAAGGCCACAGC
>NZ_JBPQTV010000139.1:0-16065 GCF_051386515.1 Streptomyces sp. URMC 123
CCCGTACGCCCGACGCACCCCCGGGCCCGTCCCGAGCCGCCCCGGCACCACGGCGTGTTCGGCCAGCGGCCCCACGGACCACCCGGCGGCCCGGCACCGCTCCAGCAGCCGGGGGAGCGCCCCCAGCGCCGCGTGCCAGGAGCCCGGCGCGCTCGTACGGTCGCTGTCGTGCAGCAGTACGGTGCCCCCGCCGCGCAGGGTCGAGAAGAGCTCCGCCAGAACGGAGTCGCCGTCGGCCTCGGCCGTCCAGTCCCGGCCCCACGCCGACCACAGCACCGCCCGCAGCCCCGAACGGCGCGCCGCCAGCCAGCGATCGCCGGTGAGGATGCCGTACGGGGGCCGGTACCACAGCGGGCGCGCCCCGCCCACCCGCCGCACCAGCTCCGTCGTCCGCGCCACCTCGCGGATCTCCCGGCGCGGCGCCGGGCACCACGGGCGCTCGTGGCGCCAGCCGTGCACGGCCAGCTCGTGCCCGCGCTCGGCGATCTCCCGGCCCAGCCGGCGGTGCCGCTCCAGCTCGCCGCCGAGCAGGAAGAACGTGGCCCGTACGGAGAGGGCGTCCAGGGCCCGCAAAAAGTGCGGGGTGCTCTCCGGGTCGGGCCCGTCGTCGAAGGTGAGCGCCACATGGCCGGGGCGCCCCCGGCCGTCGAGACCCGGCGTCAACCGGGCGCGCACGCCCGGCAGCCAGACGGCGGCCGGGCCGATGTGCGCGACGGTGGCGGCCCCGAGCAGGACGGCGGCGGTGGCGCCCGAGCGGCGCGCCGCGGTGGCGACAGTACGGCTCGCGTGTGCCGCGGCGGCGGCCGTACGACCTGTGCGGGCCGCGGCGGCGACAGTACGGCTTGCGTGTGCCGTGGCGGCGACAGTACGGCTCGTGGGTGCCGTGGTCCGGGACGGCTCGGTACGGGGCCCGGGGCGCGTGGGGCGTACGGGCGGTGGCCCCGGGGCGGGTCCGCGGGGGCTCACCACACCTGCTCCTTCCCGCCACCGGCGATCACCGGCGAGTGGACCAGCCGCACGCTGCCCGCGACGAGCAGTGCCAGCGCCGCCGCCTCCGGGATCATCCGGATGCCCAGCGCGATGCGCTCGTCGAACAGCACCACGCCCAGCACCACGCTCAACAGCGCGTCGCCCAGCGTCAGCGCCGGCTGCGAGGCCACCAGCGTGCCCGCCTTGAGCGTCGCCTGGAGCAGCAGGAAGCTCCCCAGCCCCACCGCCACCGCGGCGTACGGCTGCCAGCAGGTCAGCACCGCGTCCAGCCCGTCCGGCAGCCGCCCGATCGCGTCCTTCATCAGCGCCGCCGTGCACGAGAAGCCGATGGCCGTCGCCGTGCCCAGCACGGCGGCGCGGGGTGCGGGGCGCAGCCGGAAGGCCAGCACGCTCAGCGCGACCACCGTGGCCAGGGCCGGCAGCGCCACCTCCAGCCAGCGCGGCGAGGGCACGGTGGGGCGGCCCTCGGTCGGCGCGGCCGCGCCCAGGAACAGCGCCAGCCCCACGGCCATCGCCGCGAACGCCCACCAGGTGCCGCGGCCCGGCTCCCGGTGGAACACCACTCCGCCCACCACCAGGGTGAACAGCAGCTCCGTGGTCATCACCGGCTGCACCACCGCGAGCGGGCCGGTCGCCAGCGCCCCCGCCTGGCACAGCCCCGACACCAGCAGCGCGACCGCGCCCCACAGCCACAGCGGGCGCCGCGTGAGGCCGGCCAGCCACGACAGCCAGGGCACCCGGGACGCCGGCCGCACCGGCTGCTCGGTGGCGGCCGCCCGGCGCTGCAGCACGGAGGCGAGCGCGTTGCCCAACGCCGCGAGCAGGGCGAGGACGACGGAGAGCGCCATCATGACGGAACCACCACCACGGTCATGCCGTCAGCTCCTTCGGTCGGTCCGTTGTCCCGCGCCCTTCGCCGCCCTGTCGCGCTCCTTGCCTCGTCGTCTCTCGGTCTCGTCGTCCTGCCGTCTCGTCGTCGCCGCCGAAACGGCCGCTTGTCCGGTCCCGGTGCCTTTCCGGCCCCCGTGCTTGCCCGGTCCGGCCTGGCCGTCGGCGGTCGGTCGCTCTCAGCCGAAGCGGCCGGCCAGCCGCCGGAAGAGCCCCGGCGCCGCCCCGCACAGCCGGGCCGGCAGATTCAGCCATCCGGGCACGAAGACGTCGTCGCGGCCCCGGGTCAGCGCCTCCCACACCGCGTCGGCCACCCGCTCCGCCGGGACCGGCCGGGGCCAGGAACGCCGATACGGGGTGCCGCGCCGGGTGAAGAACGGGGTGTCGACCGCGCCCGGCAGAATCATCGACACCCGCACCCCGTACGGGGCGACCTCGTACCGCAGGCTCTCCGCGAACGCCACCAGGGCCGCTTTCGACGCCGCGTACACCGCCTCCTCGCGCACGCCCACCCGCGCCGCGATCGAGCCGATCAGCACCACATGGCCGCGGCCCCGCGCCACCATGCCGGGCAGCAGCAGCCGCACCAGCCGCAGCACGGCCGTGAGATTGACCGCCAGCACCCGCTCGATCGCCTCCACCGGCATGGCGGTGAACGGGCCGGCCCAGCCGATGCCCGCGCCCGCGACGAGCACGTCCACGCGGTTGTGCCGCTCGATCGCGGCCTCGGCCACCTCTGCGCAGCGGTCGCGGTCCGCCAGGTCGGCGGCGAGGGCCGTGCCCTGCGTGGCGGCCGCGACCTCGGCGAGCCGGCCCTCGTCACGGCCGTTGAGCAGCAGCTGCCAGCCGCCCTCGGCGGCCAGCCGCGCCGCGACCGCCGCGCCGATGCCGGACGAGGCGCCGGTGATCAGCGCCACCGGCTGGCCCATCCGCTCGGCGGCGCTCTGGAGCGGCAGTGGCGACCTGTCGAGCATGCGCTGTCCTGTCCTCCGGTCCGCGGAGGCCGGCGGTTTCGGCTGATATGGCCGGACTCCTGTGGATCGTGGGGTACCCGCGTTGCGGGGGCGCTCACGGCGCGTGAGGATTTCCACCCGAAAGACCGATGCCGCCGAGGGGCCGCCGTGGCGCCGTGAACGGCGACGGTCGCCCGGGGGCCGCCGCCGGCGGCACCGGAAGCACCACTCGTACGGGGGCGCGGAGGCCCCTGCCGCGCCGGGGCGCCGAGACCCGGGAGTCTCATGGAGCGTCGATTCCTCATCGTCAGCGCCGGCATGGGCGCCGGCCACGACGCCGTCGCGGCCGAACTCGCCCGCCGCCTGCGGGACGGCGGCCACGAGGTCGCGCTGCGGGACGTGCTCGCGCTGCTGCCGCCGGGCGCGGGGCCGGCGCTGCGGGGCTTCTACTGGGGCACGGTCCGCCATCTGCCCTGGCTCTACGAGGCCATCTACGCGGCGTTCTTCCGGACCGGGACGGTGACCGGCGGCGGCGCGGCCGAGCGGGGGGCACACGAGCCGGTTCCGGTGCGGCCCGCCGCACCGGCCGAGGGGCGCGCACCCTCCCCACGGGGGCCGGCCGGGAAGCTGCGGCCGAGCACCGCGCCCCTGGCCGTGCTCGCCGAGCGACGCCTCCGGGAGGACGTGGACCGCTGGCGCCCCGACGCCGTCGTCTCGACCTTCCACCTCGCGGCCCAGGTCACCGGCAGAATGCGGGCGCGTGGCGCCCTGGACGTGCCGAGCGCCGTCGTCGTCACCGACTTCGCCGTCCACCGGCAGTGGCTGCACACCGGCAACGACGTCCACTTCTGTGTCACCCGTACGGCCGCGGACCGGGCCCGCGAGGGTTCCGGCGGCCGCGCGCTGGCCCCGGGCCCGGTCGTGCCGCCCCGCTTCCACGAGGCGGCCCACCGGGAGACCACCCACTGGGCGCACGCCCTGGAGCGGCACTCGCCCGGCCGGCCGGCCGTGCTGCTCGGCGCCGGCGCCTGGGGCGTGGGATCGGACCTCGGCGCGACGGCCCGGCTCGTCGCCCGTTCGGGCTATCTGCCGGTGCTGCTCTGCGGGCGCGACGAACGGTTGCGCCGCACCGCGGCGCGGCTGCCCGGTGTGCTCGCGCTGAGCTGGATCGAGGATCTGGCCGATCTGATGGCCTCGGCCCGCGCCCTGGTGGACAACGCGGCGGGGCAGACCGCCGTGCAGGCCCTCGCCGCCGGCCTGCCGGTGGTCGGCTACCGGCCGATCCCCGGCCACGGCACGGAGGGTGTGCTGGAGATGGCGGCCGCGGGGCTGTCCGAGTACGCGGGGGACGCCCCCGCCCTGCTGGCGAGCCTGGACCGGTTGGTCCCGCCCGGCCCCGACCGGGAGCGGCGGATCGCGGCGGGCCGGGCCGCGTTCGTGGCGGACACGGCGGCGCTGATCGCGGAGCTCGCTGAGAAGTCCGCGCGCGGCCCCGCCCACACGCGCTAACGCGACGGGCGCGTGGGGCGCGCCTGCGCGCCTTCATTCCGCCGCGACGGCGAGCGACCCCGACGGCGCGGACCGGCGGTGCCAACCGGCGTCCGCCGGAGACGAACCACCCCACGGGGGCGTGGGGGTGCGCCTGTGCACCCCTTCATTCCGCCGCGACGGCGAGCAACCCCGACGGTGCGGACCGGCGGTGCCGAACCGGCGTCCGCCAGGAATGGGCCGCCCCGCGGCGGGTGCACGTGTCGCCGCGGCGGGTCTTGCCGCAGGCGCCTGCCGTGGCCCGGCCCGGGAGGCCGGGGCCGGCCCCGGCCGATGCTTGGGGGGCGTGGGTGCGCGCTTGCGCACCCCTTTGGTCCGCCGCGACGGTGAGCGACCCCGACGGCGCGGGCCGACGGTGCCAACCGGCGTTCGCCGGAGACGAACCACTACGCGGCGGGGTGCCTACTCCGCCGCGTCCCGTACGCGGTAACCCGGGACCGACGGCCAGCGGACGGTCAGTACGACGGACTCCTCCTCCGCGTACCAGGAGTGGTCGACGCCCCGGCCCCAGACCACGTAGTCGCCCTGCTCCTTCAGGACCACGTCGTGCCCCGGGAGCTCCACCCGGAAGCGGCCGCTGATGAGGACCAGCAGCGCCGTGCGCTCCTCGCCGGTCACCCACTGCGCCCGCTCGTCGCCCTTCGGGTGGACGCCCCACTTGATCTCGACGTCCTCGCTGTGCCGAGGGTCGGAGGCGTCCTTGAAGTGCCCGAGCAACCACCCGCGGTCCAGTGCCGCGTCCCGGCCGGCGTTGCCCACATACACGCTGTCGTTCATGTGGGTGAACGGTATCCGATCGCCGCAGGTCGGCCGCGGGCGGACGGCCGTGGCCCTCAGCCGCGGTACTCCTGGAGCCGGTCGCCGTGGCCGCGCTCCGTCAGCCGCGGCAGCCGCTCGGCGAGCTCCGCCGCGACGGCCGGCACATCCAGCGTGAGCAGTCGGCGCTCCCTCATCAGCACCCGCCCGTCCACGATCGTGGTGTCGACGTCGCCCGCCCGGGCGCTGAACACCAGCGTGGCCGCCGGGTCGTGCACCGGCAGCACATGGGGGCCGGTCAGATCGACCAGGATCAGATCCGCCCGCATCCCCGGGCGCAGCGCGCCCACCCGGTCGTCGAGCCCCAGCGCGCGGGCGCTGTGCCGGGTGGCGAGGTCCAGTGCCTGTCGGGCGGTCAACCACCGCGGGTCGCGCAGCGCGGACTTCTGCGCCAGCGCGGTGAGCGTCATGCTCTCCCAGACGTCGAGGGAGTTGTTCGACGCCGCGCCGTCGGTCGCCAGCCCGACCGCGACCCCCGCCGCCGTCAGCTCCTTGACGGGCGTGGTGCCCCAGCCGAACTTGAGATAGCCCTTGGGGGCGGTCGCGACGGCCGTGCGCCCGGCGCCGCCGCGGAGCGCGGGGACATCCCCCGGCAGGATGCCCGTGCCGTGCGCGATCAGCACATCGACGTCCAGCAGCCCGCAGCGGCGCAGCATTTCGATCGGCGTCACGCCGTACCGGGCCAGGCTGTTCTCGGTCTGCTCCCGGTTCTCCGCCGCGTGCAGATGCACCGGCAGCCCGTGTTCCCGGGCGAGCCGCGCGGTCTCGGCGAGGTCGGCCTCGTCCACGGTGTACGGCGCGTGCGGGGCGAGGGAGGTGGTGATCCGGCCGTCCGCCGCGCCGCGCAGCCGCAGCGCGAAGTCCAGCGAGCGCTCGCGGGCCGCCGGCCCCTGGGAGGAGAAGTACGCCCAGCCGAGGTCGGCCCGCAGGCCGCTCTCCACGACGGCCGCGGCCACCTCGTCCATGGCGAAGTAGTGATCGGCGAAGGTCGTGACCCCGCAGCGGATCATCTCGGCACAGGCGAGCAGCGCGCCGAGCCGGACGTCCCGCTCGGTGAGCCGGGACTCCATCGGCCAGATCCAGTCGTTGAACCACTCGTCGAGCGGCACGTCCTCGGCGATCCCCCGGAAGATCACCATGGGGGAGTGCGTATGACAGTTGATCAGGCCGGGCATGGCGAGCCGGCCGCGGCCGTCGATCCGCTCGGCCGCGGACACGCCCGCCACCGCCGCCGCGGAGGTCACCGCGGCCACGCGCCCGTCCCGGACGACGATCCCGGCGTCCTCGGCGAAGCGGATCGAACCGTCGGGGTCGTGGAGGAGCGCGGTGCAGCCGCTGATGACGAGATCGGCGTCCGCGCCCCCGCCCCGAGCCGGCCCCGCGCCGTCTCCCCGGCCCCCGCCGGTCCGTTCCTCGCCGGTCGGTTCTCCGGACATGCCGCGCCCTCCCTCGCTTCCTCGCCCGCTCCCGTACGACGCCTCCACTATGCCGCGGCCCACTGACAGTTCCGCCGGACCGGGGCGGGTGCAACGACACCGGGGGGCGACGTCGGCGAGCGGCGTTTGACCTTGCCGTTGGCGGCAGGGTCGCACGATGACCGCCATGAACAGCAACGGCGTGAACGCCAACGGCATCAACAGCAACGGCATGAACAGCAACGACGTGAACAGCACCGCCACGCACGGCAACGGCCCGACCCGCGCCGACAGGGTCGTCCTCGTCACCGGCGCCGGCACCGGCATCGGCCGGGCCACCGCGCGCGCCTTCGCCGCCGAAGGGGCGCACGTGGTCGCTGTCGGCCGGCGCGCCGAGCCCCTCGACGCGACCGCCGCCGGACACGACCGCATCGCACCGCTGGTCGCCGACATCACCGCCGACGGCGAGCCCGAGCGGATCGTCCGGACCGTACGGGAGCGGTACGGCCGGCTGGACGTGCTGGTCAACAACGCGGGCATCGTGAGCGGCGGGCCGCTCGGCACGCTCACCCCGGAGGCGATCGCGCCCCTGCTCGCCACCAACCTGGTCGCGCCCGTCCTGCTCGCCCAGGCCGCGCTGCCGTCCCTGGAGGACGCGGGCGGGGTGATCGTGAACGTGAGCACCTCCGTGGGGCAGCGGGCCTGGCCGGGCAGCTCCCTCTACGCGGCGACGAAGACCGCGCTGGAGCTGCTGACCCGCAGTTGGGCGGTCGAGCTGGCGCCCCGCGGCATCCGGGTGGTGGCGGTCGCGCCCGGAGCGATCGACACCCCGATCGGCGAGCACCAGGGGCTGACGCCGGAGCGGATGGCGGCGGTACGGGAGTGGCAGCTGGCGCACACCCCGCTGGGCCGGATCGGCCGGCCCGAGGAGGTCGCCTGGGCGATCACCAAACTCGCCGCGCCGGCCGCCTCCTTCGTCACCGGCGTGGTGCTTCCCGTCGACGGCGGCGCGGTGGTCGCGTGATAGAAGTGCCCCGGGAGGTGGCGCGGGTGCGCATCGGTGAACTGGCCAGGGCGACGGGGACGACGGCGCGGGCGCTGCGCCACTACGAGCAGGCCGGGCTGATCTCCTCGGAGCGGGCGCCCAATGGCTATCGCGTCTACGACGAGAGGGCGGTGGTGCGGGTCCGCAACATCCGCCATCTGCTGGCCGCCGGGCTCACCCTCGACGACGTCCAGGTCTTCCTGCCCTGCCTGGACGGGGACGTGGCCGCGGCACCGCCCTCGGCCGAGGGGCTGCGGGTCGCGGTGGAACGGCTGGCCGTGCTCGATCGGCGCATCGCCGCGCAGACGGAGGCCCGCGACCGCCTGAAGGCCGCGCTCCGGCAGGCGACGGGCGGCGCCGTCCGCTCGATCGCCTGAGCGGACCCGATCGCCGGGGCGGGCCCGGTCGCCGGGGCGGACCCGATCGCCTGAGCGGGCCCGGCCGCCGGGGCGGTCCCGGTGGCGTCCTACGGGGTGGCGCGCAGATCCCGCGTGTAGCTGAGCCCCGGCCGGCCGTCCAGCTCGATCTCTCCGGTGGGGACGAACCCCGTACGCGCCAGTACGGCCCGTGAGCCGGCGTTGTCGAGCGTCGTCACGGCCCGCAGCGCGGTCAGCCCGTACTCCGTGGCCGCGAGGTCGCACACCTCCGCGACGGCCGCCGTGGCCAGGCCCTGGCGCGCGGCCCGTTCCGCGATGCGGTACCCGAGCTCGGCGCAACCGTCCGCCACGTCGATCAGGTTGACCCGGCCCAGCACCGCGCCCTCGCCGTCGACCAGCACATGGAGGTGGTGCAGCCCGGCGTCCTGCTCGGCGAGCAGTTCGCTGAGGCGCGTGGCGAAATGCGCGAAGTAGTCGTCGCCGCGGTCCGGTATCGACCCGGCGAAGTAGGCCCGGTTCTCCCGCTCGAACGCGAGCAGGGCCGGTGCGTGGTCGGGGCCGAGGCGCTGGAGTTCGGGCACGGCCCCACAGTACGCACCCGCGCCGGGCGGGGACTTCCCCGCCCCACGCCCGGACGGCGGGTCCGGGCTCAGGGGCCGGGCGGTCGGGCGCCCGCTCGGGAGGCCCGCCCCGCGCTCAGGCGGCCCGCGCCGGGCTCACGAACGAGTCGGCGCCGGTGAGGGTGAAGACACGGGCGACGACCGGGCGCAGCGGGCCGCGCAGCGAGAAGCCCGTGCCGGTGCGGCCGGCCTCGCGCCTGGCCCACAGCATCACGTTGATGCCGGCGCAGTCGCAGAAGGTGACCCCCGACAGATCCACGCATACGGCCGTCGGCTGCGCGTCCAGACAGATGCGGACCGCCTCCTGGACACGGGACACCGTGCGCACGTCGATGTCACCGACGAGGGAGAGCACGCCGGGGTCGGAGGAGAGGACCGTACCCTCGCGCAGGCGGTCCTCGGCCTCCTGGAGTGGACGGGACATCACATGTGCCTCCCTGGCCCCGCCTGCCCGGGCCCCTGCTGTTGGTGCTTCGGCGAGTGCCTGTCGCCCCGACCGGCCGTCGATACGGCCGCCCCCTGGAGTGACCGCGGCGTCACCCATGACCAGTACAGCCCCCGGCGCGAGTCCTTGACAACCCCATCCCGGTGAGCAAAACAGCACTGTACGCGTGGACGGGGCGGCGGCCGGGAGCATCCGGCCGCCGGTGCCGGCGCGCGACGGGGCGCGCGCCTCGGGCCGCCCCGGTCGCGAAGGAGCCCGCCGCGCCCGCCCTTTCGCCGCCGCCGTGGGCGCCTGCCCTTTCGGCGCCACCCTGGCGGGCCCGCGCGTCACGGTACGACGTGGAGGCCCAGAGCCGCGCAGATCGCCGCCGCCTGGGCGGGGCTGATGACCGCGCCGCGAAGCAGCGCCGGTGCGTCGGGGGCGAGCTCGCCCAGGTCGGCACCCCGCAGATCCGCGCCGGCGAGCTTGGCGTTCCGCAACTGGGCGTCCCTGAGCCGGCAGTCCTCGAACACGGCGTCCCTCAGATCCGCGCCCTCCAGATCGGCCTCGCTGAGATCGACCCCCTTCAGGTGGATACCGCGCAGTCCGACCCCGCGGAGGTCGGCCAGCTGCATCGCACAGCGCTCCAGGGTGAGGGTCACGGCCAGTCCGCGCAGTCCGCCGAGCCGGGCGCCGGTCATGCGGCAGCCCGTGAAGCGGGCGTCGTCGAGCATGGCGCCGCGGAACCCCGTGTCGGCCAGGTCCACGCCGTCGAAGACGGCGTCGGCCAGGTCCGCGTCGGCGAAGTCGGAGGAGGCCAGGCGGCCCCCGGTGAAGCGGGCCCCGTCGAGCACCGCGCCGGCGAAATCCGCGCCGGTGGCCACGCACTCCTCGAAGACCGCCCCGTCGAGCCGGGCCCCGCGCAGCCTCGCCCCCGAGAACACACAGCGCCGGAAGGTCCGCGGCTCACCGGGCGTGGCCAGCGCCCGGCCCAGGTCGAGCCCGGAGCAGTCCACGGCGTCGAACCGTGTGCCCGAGGCCAGGGCCCGCAGCACGGCCGCCGGGTCGTCGCCGTCCGAGGGCCGGGGAAAGGCTGGGGGAACGGTCATGAACGGCTGTCTCCTCGTCGCGACGGACCGGCGCCGCCGATCCGGGCCCCGGGCGGGAAAGCTCCGCACAACGCGATGGTCGCACCCACCACTGACAGAGGCCGGGGCCCAGGCCCCGACGCGTGAGCCGGCCCGAAGGGGCCCGTACGGCACGGCACGGCCCGAAGAGGCCCGTACGGCACGGCCCGTACGGCCCGACCGGCGTCAGGGGCCGGCCCCGCGGAGAGCCGCGCGGCGGGGGAGGGCGCGGTGGTGGACCAGGAGGGTGCCCAGGGGCGTGCGGTGGTGGAGGACGGATCGGCCGGCGCGGACCGTGCTGATCAGACCCGCGCCGCGGAGGGCCGCCGTGTGGGCCGAGACCGTCGCGTTGCTGACGCCCAGTCGGCGGGCGAGGCCGCCGGTCGTGTGCTCCTCGGCGAGCAGGAGCAGGATGTCGAGGCGGGTCCGCCCGAGCACCGCGGCCAGCGCCTCGGCCGGGTCGGTCGGGTCGGTCGCGTCGGCAGAGGCGGTTGGGGAGAGCGGCAGGCCCGGCCCCGCCGCGTAGGTCACATGGAGGGGCAGGCCGGGCGGCCGGGCGACGAGGAGCCGGCCGGTCCAGTGGAACGTCGGCACCAGCACCACGCCCTCGCCGCCCGGCTCGATGTCCCGGTCCACCGGGCTCTCGATCTCCCACACGCCCCCGCTCAGCCGGGCCCCCGGGACCAGTCCGGCGAGCGCGGCACCGATGCCGCCCTCGGCCACGGCCAGCGCGTGGCGGGTGAACTCCGCCCGGTGCAGATCCTGCACCAGGGGCCACACGGGCCGCAGAACCGTCTCGAACGCCGCGAGCTGGGCGCGGCGCAGCGTCCGCCACGCCTCCGCGTCGCCCCGGTGCAGCTCGCGCACCCACAGCGGGGCCGGCGCGGGGTGCCGGGCGTACACCCGCTCGACCTCGGAGCGGACCAGCTCCGGTGGCGCGGCCCGAACCGTGTCCAGGCCCTCCTGGAGCGAGTCGTCGAACACATCGATGAACGCGGGGGCGACCGCCCCGGGGGCCAGCTCCGCCAGCGGCGCGGCCGCGCCCGGCAGGGAGCGGAGCACCCGCCGTCTCCACCGGCCGAACAGCAACGCGTCGTCGCGCCCGCACAGCATGGTCAGCGCCGCGTTCAGCTCCTGCAACGGCGCCGGCCGGGGCGCGAACCGGACGGCGGCGACGTCCTCGGCCGTGAGGCGTATTCGGATCACTGCTCTCCCCGCCGGCACCGCGCCATCGTTTCGGCCAGGGCCTCAACGATCGCCCGCCCTCCCCGGCCGGCGCCAGTATTCCAGCCGAGGCCGGGCCCCCGGGCGAACGGGGACGCCGGCCGCGGCACGAGGGACCGATACGAGGACCGACGCCGCCGGCGTCGAGAGCCACAGAGTCACAGAGCCGCAAAGCCACAGAGTCAGAAGAGCCCCAAGGGGAGACCGTGACACACGAGAACGACGGCAACGGCGAGCGCGCGAACCACCCGTCGAACGCGCCCCGGCGTACGACCGACGGCGCGCCGGACGGCGGCAGCGTCGCCGCGCCGGACCGGCGAACCGTCGCACGCTCGGCCGCGCTGGCCGCCGCGCTGCTGCTCACGGGCGCCGGCACCGCCCACGCCCGAGCCGCCCGCCCCCGCTTCCCGCGGAGCCCGGAGAGCCCGGAGGGTCCGGCGAGCCCGGAGATTACGGGGAGCGCCGAGCACACCCGGAGCACCGGGAGGGGAACGGCGAGCACCGAGGCCATGGCCAACGCGGCCAGCCACGGCCTCACCGTACGGCTGCCCGCCCCGACGGGCCGGCACCGGATCGGCGTCACCACACTGCACCTGGTCGACCCGCGCCGGCGCGACCCCTGGGACGCGCGCATCCCCGTCCGGGAGGTGATGGCCACGGTCTTCTACCCGGCCCGTACGGTGCACGGCAGGCCCGTCGCCCCACAGATGACGCCCGATGCGGCGGCGGCCTTCGGCGAGCTCGTCCCCGCCGTGCGCCCCGGGATGCCGGCCACCGGCGTGAACTGGGCGGCCACCGCCACCCACGCGCATGCGGGCGCGCCCGCCCAGGCCGTACGGCGCCCCGTACTGCTCTACACGCCCGGCGGCGGCGACCCGCGCACCCTCGGCACCGGCCTCGCCGAGGAACTGGCGAGCCACGGCCATGTGGTGGTGACCGTCGACCACCCGGGTGACGCGAGCGAGGTGGACTTCCCGACCGCCACGCGGCACCGGCGGAAGCTCCGCCGGACCGTCCTCATGGGCGACCCCCGCACGGACCCCGCCCTGTTCCGCACCCTCATCGAGACCCGGGTCGCCGACACGCGGTTCGTGCTCGACCGACTCCACCTGCTCGCGGCCGGGCACAACCCCGACGCCGGGCGGCGCCCGGTGCCGGAGTGCCTCGGCCGCGCGCTGGACCTGCGGCGGGTGGGCGTCTACGGCCACTCCGCCGGCGGCACCGCGGCGGCCGAGGTGCTGTACGAGGACCGCCGCGTCGCCGCGGCCGTCACCATGGAGGGCTATCTGGACCACCCGCCGCGCAGGCCCGGCGAGGAAGGCGAGCTGTTCCCGGTCGCCCGGCACGGGGTGGACCGCCCGCTGCTCCTGCTGGGAACCGACGGCTTCGCCGGGCGGAAGCAGCTGGAGCGCTCCTGGTCGGCCATGCTCGCCCACCCTCGGGGGCGCACCGTCCGGCGGCAGTTCGGCGACACCGCGCACCATGTGTTCACCGACTACGCCGCGATCGCGCCCCAGTTGCAGGCCGCGGGCCTGCTGGCGGCCGAACACCGCGTCGGGCTCGTCGGGGCGATGGACCCGGCGACGGCGGTGCCGCTGGTACGCGACCATGTGCGGTCGTTCTTCGCCCGGCACCTGTCGCCGCGGACGCTCACTGTTGGTTGAGCCATCCGCAGACGTTCATCCGCGGTGCGTTCCATGCTCGGCGGATGAGGCCGCGCATGGCGGTGATCGTGCCGGCGAGGTCGAAGAGCGCGTCCACCACGGTGGCGCGCCGCCCGGCCGGGGTGGCGGCGGTTTCCGGTCAAAGAGCGGCAAAGCCGCCCCGACAACGGCACCGGAAGTGATCTTCACGCGTCCTGACGAGTGCGGGTGCGGGCCGTGCGGCCGTCACGCGCCCGCCGACCGGACCCGTACCGACCCGTCGAGGAGATCACCACCCATGCGCCTCTCGCGCCCCCGCGCCATCCGCCGACCGGCCGCCCTGGCTCTCGCCGCGGCCGTCGCCCCGCTGCTGCTGGCGGCCCCGGCGGGAGCCGCCCCGGCGGCGGCCACCCCGGTGGGAGCCGCGTCGACGCCGGCCACGGCGACAGCGACGAGCGCGGCCGATGCCGTCGCCACCGTCTCGTACAGCCCCGCCGAGCGCCGCGCCGCGCTCGCCCACTGGACGCCCGAGCGGATGCGCGCGGTGGGCGCCGGGCTGGATCTCGGCCCGACCGGGCCGCTGTCCAAGCCCTGGACCGGGCCCGCCGCCATGAGCACCGTGGGGCGGCTGTTCTTCGTCAACGCCGATGGCGCCGACACCTGGTGCACCGCGACGGCCGTCAAGAGCGCCAACCGCTCGGTCGTGATGGCGGCCGGCCACTGCGTGCGGCGCGGGGCCTCACCCGTCAACACCTACACCGACCTCGTCTTCGTCCCGGGTTACGCCCGGGGCGCCCGCCCGCACGGGGTGTTCGCGGTCAAGGCCACGCACACCCCGCGCGGCTGGGCGGAGGAGAGCACCGACGACGTCGCCGCCCTCGTCGTCGACACCGCGGGCGGACGCTCCCTCACCGACGCCGTCGGCGGCCAGGCCATCGCCTTCGGCCGCCGGCCCGCCGGAGAGGTCACCGCGTTCGGCTACCCCGCCACCCGGCCCCAGCGCGGCGAGGAACTCCTGCACTGCACCGGCACCGCCCGGCCCGCCCCCGAGCCCGCCCTCGCCGGTGAGCAGCGCGTCCCGTGCGATCTGAGCGGTGGCGCCAGCGGCGGCCCGTGGCTGGCCGACTTCGACACCCGCACCGGCGCCGGCACCCTGGTCTCGGTCAACAGCCACGGCGACGCCCTGGAGAACAGCCGCCACATGTACGGGCCGGTGCTGGGCGCCGCGGCCCGCCAGGTGTACGACCGCGCCCAGCGCGGCTGACGCGTCCCGCGGGGCCGGGTCTCCGCGGGGCCGGGTCTCCGCGGGGTCCCGGTCGTCAGGCCGGAGGCGTCAGGCGGCGGTGCAGCGTCCGGCAGTGGCGCGCGTCCTCCAGCGCGTGGTGGCCCAGCGGCTCCGGCTCCGCCGCCGCGTCCTCCGCGCCCGCCAGCACGGCGAGCGCCTTGAGGTCGACGTACCAGCGCGGCACGGCCGCGGGCATGGCCTGCCAGTCACCGTCCCACAGCGCGTGCAGATGGGTGAGGTCGCGCGCCCCGTAGTACGCGTACAGATGGGTGGCGTCCGCCCCGCCGTCGTCGGCGAAGTACGCGGCGACCTCGTCCCGGATGCGGCCGGCCGGCTTCAGCGCCGGGTAGTCGGGGTGCTCGGTGTCCCAGCCGAGCGTCCGCGGCGCGCCGGCCGGGCCCCGGTGCACCACGTAGGGCAGGTGCGGGAGGACGTGCTCGGCCACCCAGGGGGCGCCGAGCAGCGCGGCCGGGTCGGCGTCGGCGTTGACCGCGTAGTAGTCGCGGCCGACCCCGTCGGTCAGGGCCAGGGAGACCAGCCCCGGGGTGCCCGGCTCGGCGGGCAGGAACTCGCAGTCCAGATAGACGGTGCGTACGGTCATGGCGGTCCTCGTCACGGCGGTCCTCCGCTGGTCCCGTGCCGAGCCTAGGGCGGCACCCGCGCGCGGCGCCACGCGGGCGCCCACCCCCGCCCGCCGTGCCTCGCCGCGCCGATGCCCAGGCCGTGGCACATCCTGGTGGTACGACGTCTCCGGGCGTCCGGACCGGGAGGACGCGAGATGGGCGAGGCAGCCCCGGAACCGGACGGGGTGCGACGGCCCGACGGGGCCGGCGCGGCGGACCCCGGCGTGCCGGACTGCCGTGCCGCGCTCGAGCACGGCCTCGCGCCCGCCCTCGTCGAGGCCATCCACATCGCCGGCGGCTACGGCGGCAAGGTCTACCTCCGCTCCCGCGACCGCACCTCACTCGTCCTGACGATGGTCGCGGGGGTGCCCCGCGCCCTGCTCAAGGCCTGGTGGCGGGTGCCCGTCGGAGGCGCCGTGCCGTCCGCCGAGGCCTATCGCACCGAGCGCGTGGTGAGCCTGGCGGACGAGGGCGAGACCATGCGCCGCTTCCCGCAGATGTCGGTGGGGCTGCCCTACCCCTTCGCCTCCGCCTATCTGCCGATCCGGCTGGGCGGCGAGGTCGTGGGCGTCCTCGGCGTGCTGCGGGCCGCCTCCCACGGCCGGCAGCCCGACGCGGTCGACGAACGCCGATTCGAGCGCGCCGCCTCCACCGTGGACACCGCGCTCCGACACCTGGAGGCGGCCGGGTGCGTCATCGAGTACGACGACGAGCCGATCGGCGTCACCCTGCCCGCGGACCCGGCGACCGCCGTACGGGTCGGCCTGATCGACTGGGACCTCGGCACGGACATCTTCACCGCCGACACCACCGGATGCGCCGTGCTCGGGCTGGACCCGTCCTCCTGCGGCGGCACGATCGCGCAGGTGGCGGAGCGGGTGCACCCGGAGGACGTACGGGAGCTGCGGGCCGCGGCGCGGGACGCCGCGCGGACGGGTTGGGTGCGGGGCAGGAGCTTCCGGGTGTGCGAGGCGCCGCGGGAACCGGGGGAGGGCACCGGCGCCCCGACCGGCGCGAACGGCCCGTCGGCCGCCCCCGGGTCCGTCGACGCGCCGACCGCCCCCCGGCCCGCCGATGATTCGGTCGC
>NZ_JBPQTV010000140.1:0-15866 GCF_051386515.1 Streptomyces sp. URMC 123
AGAGACAGGGGCCGTGGGCGCGCCGGGCGCCTCAGGGGCCTCGGTGGGCGCGCCGGCGTAGGGCTCCGCGCCGAAGGGGGGCGCGGGCGGGTACGGCTCCGCCCCGTACGGCGGCTGGGCCGGCTGCTGCGGTGACTGGGGCGGCTGCACCGGCTGGGCCTGGGCGTGGACGTGCGTGCCCTGGTGGTGCTGCGTCGGCTGGGCGGGATGCGGGGGCTGAGCGATGTGCGGGGGCTGCGCGACCTGCTCGGATTGCTGCTGCTGGGGGTACGGCGCGTACGCGGGTACGCGCGGCATGTCCGCCGTGGTTCGTACCTCGGGTCCCTGACCGGCCCCCTGAGTCATCGACCCCTCCACCATCGCGCCGCCGTGCACCTGATGGACCTGCCTGGTCGGCGGCGGCCCGCGGTGTCGTCCGCCCATCATAGGAATGCCGGTCGCGGGTTGTGACGCACCAGGGGCCGTCAATCCGAGCGGAGCCGACGATCACCGGGCCTTTCTCCCGAATTTCCCCGATTGCGCCGCCCCCCGTCAAGGGGGGGCGGCGGCACGCGGGCGGTCAGGAGGGCTCCGCGGGGGAGCGCGGCGCGCTCACGGTGGTGCGCGGCGGACGGCGCTGCGAGGAGGTGCGCACGATCAGCTCGGTGGGTATCACCTGCTCCACCGGCCGTCCGGTGTCCAAGCCCTCGATCGCGTCGATCAGCAGCTGGACCACGGCGGTCCCGATCCGCCGGGGCTTGAGGGACAGCGTGGTGATGGGCGGCTCGGTGGTGGCGTAGACGGTCGACTCGCTGCAGCACACCAGCAGCAGGTCGTCGGGGACGCGGAGCCCGTACCGCCGGGCGGCGGCGAGCAGATCGGTGCCGTTGGGGTCGAAGAGCCCGTACACGGCGTCCGGGCGGTCGGGCCGGGCCAGCAGCCGGTCCGCGGCCACCGCCCCGGCGCAGGGGTCGTGGGCGGGGTACTGCTCGTACACCGGGTCCTGGCCGACCCGCTCGCACCAGCTGAGATACGCGGTGGTGGAGAGCCGGGTGTAGGTGTCGGTGGAGGTGCCGGTCAGCAGGCCGATCCGGCGGGCGCCGGCGTCGGCCAGGTGATCGAGCAGCCCCAGGACGGCGGCCTCGTGGTCGTTGTCCACCCAGGCCGTGACCGGCAGGCTGCCGGCCGGGCGGCCGTCGGACACCACCGGCAGGCCCTGGCGGACCAGCTCGGTGACGACCGGGTCGTGGTCGGAGGGGTCGATGACCACGGTGCCGTCGAGGGCGACGTTGGACCAGACGTCGTGACGGGACGTGGCCGGGAGGATGACCAGCGCGTAGCCGCGGGCCAGGGCGGCGGAGGTGGCGGCGCGGGCCATCTCGGCGAAGTAGGCGAATTCGGTGAAGGTGAAAGGTTCATCCCCGTAGGTCGTCACGGTCAGGCCGATGAGGCCCGATCTGCCGGTACGGAGCGTGCGGGCCGCGGCGGAGGGGCGGTAGCCCAACCGGTCTGCGACCTCGCGGACATGGCGGCGGGTGGCGTCGGGGAGCCGGCCCTTGCCGTTGAGTGCGTCGGAGACAGTCGTGATCGAGACACCGGCGGCGGCGGCCACGTCCCGGATGCCCGCCCGCCCCAGCCGGCGGCCGGTCGACCGGCTCACCTGGTGCTTCCCTGCTGCTGTCATGGCGAGCCGATAGTAGGGCTCGGATGGTCCAATCGCGGGGGGTGGCGATTCCCTGTTGACAGGCACGATTCTGCAAGTGGGAGAGGGCTCAACTGCCTTGGAAACAAAGGCGCTTGGTTGGGCGCGATAGAATCGGACCCGCGCCGGAAGGGCGCTGCCGGGCGATTGGCTCGCGTGTCGCGGCGGCCTCAAGTCACCTTCACGAGTGATGCGCGCCAGGGAGCGAGCCACCGGCGCGCGGTATTTCGGTGGGTGCGCCCCTCGACGGCGGCGCGAGCGGGCACGAGCGGGCGCGGGCCGGTGTCAGAGGGCCGGCGCCGAACGGAAAAGAGGGGCAGCTTTTGGCGCGCCCATGCTCATAAGGTGGGCCCACCTGAAGTGGACGTACGTGGACCGGAACGGTCGAGGAGGACCCGCGGTGACTGACAGGACCCCCAAGCTGCGCCCCGCCCTGGAGAGCATTCCGACGTACAAGCCGGGCCGGCCCGCCGCCACCGGCGCCGATGCCCCCCGCGCCTACAAGCTGTCCTCCAACGAGAACCCGTACCCGCCGCTGCCGGGCGTCCTGGAGAGCGCGGTGTCCGCCGCGGCGTCCTTCAACCGCTACCCCGACATGGCCTGCTCGGGCCTGGTGGCCGAGCTGGCGGAGCACTTCGGCGTGCCCGCCGCGCACATCGCCACGGGCACGGGGTCCGTCGGCGTGGCCCAGCAGCTGATCCAGGCGACCTCCGGCCCCGGCGACGAGGTGATCTACGCCTGGCGGTCCTTCGAGGCGTACCCGATCATCACGCAGATCAGCGGCGCGCGGTCGGTGCAGGTGCCGCTGACCGAGGGGGACGTCCACGACCTGGACGCCATGGCGGCGGCGATCACCGACCGGACGCGGCTGATCTTCGTGTGCAACCCCAACAACCCGACCGGCACGGTCGTCCGCCGGGCGGAGCTGGAACGGTTCCTCGACCGCGTGCCCGCGGACGTACTGGTGGTGCTGGACGAGGCGTACCGCGAGTTCATCCGCGACCCCGAGGTGCCGGACGGGATCGAGCTCTACCGCGACCGCCCGAACGTCTGTGTGCTGCGGACCTTCTCCAAGGCGTACGGGCTGGCCGGGCTGCGGGTCGGCTTCGCGATCGCGCACGAGCCGGTCGCCGCGGCGCTGCGCAAGACCGCGGTGCCGTTCGGGGTGACCCAGCTCGCCCAGGACGCGGCGGTGGCGTCCCTGCGCAGCGAGGCGGCGCTGCTGGAGCGGGTGGAGTCGCTGGTGGCCGAGCGGGAACGGGTGGCGCGGGAGCTGGCCGGCCAGGGGTGGACCGTGCCGGAGTCGCAGGCGAACTTCGTCTGGCTGCGGCTGGGGGAGCGGACGACGGACTTCGCGGCGGCCTGTGAGCGGGCCGGGGTGTCGGTGCGGCCCTTCGCGGGGGAGGGCGTACGGATCACGATCGGCGAGCCGGAGGCGAACGAGGTGGCCCTGCGGGTGGCGGAGGAGTTCCGCAAGGAGCTCTGACAGCTCTGACAGCTCTGCTGGCCCTGCCGGCCCTGTCGGCTCTGACCGTTGCGCGCTGGCGCGCTGGGCCCGGTGGCCCGCCGGGCCCCGGCAGTGGTCCGAGGGGGTCCCCCGGCTTCGGGGGACCCCCTTGAGGTGTCCAAAACGCCGTGCGTCATAATTGCTTGTGAATGTGAACGCGTTCACAAGCGCTCCTATTTCTCCTGACTTGTCAGGGTTCCTCCGGGGGCGAACCTGCCGACGCGGACCACGCCGAAGTAAGGAGACACGACGTGGACATGGCTTTGGCACCCGAAACGCTCGCCCGATGGCAGTTCGGGATCACCACCGTCTACCACTTCCTCTTCGTCCCCCTGACGATCTCGCTCGCGGCCCTGGTCGCGGGCCTGGAGACCGCCTGGGTGCGGACCGGCAGGGAGACCTATCTCAGGGCCACCAAGTTCTGGGGCAAGCTCTTCCTGATCAACATCGCCATGGGTGTCGTGACCGGCATCGTGCAGGAGTTCCAGTTCGGCATGAACTGGTCGGACTACTCGCGCTTCGTCGGTGATGTCTTCGGCGCCCCGCTCGCCTTCGAAGCGCTGATCGCGTTCTTCTTCGAATCGACCTTCATTGGCCTGTGGATCTTCGGTTGGGACAAGCTCCCCAAGAAGATCCACTGTGCCTGCATGTGGATGGTCTCCCTTGGCACCATCCTCTCCTCGTACTTCATCCTCGCCGCGAACTCCTGGATGCAGCACCCGGTCGGCTACCGGATCAACCAGGTCACCGGGCGCGCCGAGCTCACCGACTTCTGGCACGTGCTCACCCAGGAGACGACCCTGGTGGTCGTCTTCCACACGCTGGCCGCCGCCTTCCTCACCGGTGGCGCGTTCGTCGCCGGCATCGCCGCCTACCACCTGGCCCGCAAGAAGCACATTCCGGTCATGCGCACCTCGCTCCGGCTGGGCCTGGTCACCCTGGTCATCGGCGGCATGCTCACCGCCGTCAGCGGCGACGAACTCGGCAAGGTCATGTTCCGGCAGCAGCCGATGAAGATGGCCGCGGCCGAGGCGCTGTGGGACAAGGAGGCGCCCGCCCCGTTCTCCGTCTTCGCCTACGGGGACGTCGACGAGGGCCACAACAAGGTCGCGATCGAGATCCCCGGCCTGCTGTCCTTCCTCGCCCACAACGACTTCTCCAGCGAGGTCCCGGGCATCAACGACGTCAACAAGGCCGAGCAGGAGAAGTACGGCGCCGGCGACTACCGCCCGAACATCCCCGTCGCCTACTGGGGCTTCCGCTGGATGATCGGGTTCGGCATGGCCTCGTTCACCCTCGGCCTCGCCGGGCTCTACCTCACCCGGCGCAAGCTCTGGCTCGCCCCGGAACTGCGCACCTTCGAGGACGAGGTGCCCCGGCTCGCCCTGACCAGGCGGCGCGAGCTCGGCCCGGCGCTCACCACCTGGTACTGGCGGCTCGCGGTGCTCACGCTCGCCTTCCCGCTGATCGCCAACTCCTGGGGCTGGATCTTCACCGAGATGGGCCGCCAGCCCTGGGCGGTCTACGGCGTGCTGCGGACCGCCGACGCGGTCTCGCCCAGCGTCTCCCAGACGGAGGTGCTCGTCTCGATGTCCGTCTTCACCGCCCTCTACGCCATCCTCGCCGTGATCGAGGTCAGGCTGCTCGTGAAGTACGTCAAGGCGGGCCCGCCCGAGCTGACCGACGCCGACCGCAACCCGCCCACCACGGTCGGCGGCCACGACCGGGACGCCGACCGTCCCATGGCCTTCTCGTACTGAGCGCCGTCAGGATCGGAAGTACAGCTCATGGAACTCCACGACCTCTGGTTCCTCGTCATCGCCTTCCTGTGGACCGGCTACTTCTTCCTGGAGGGCTTCGACTTCGGCGTCGGCGTGCTCACCAAGCTGCTCGCCCGGGATCGGGCCGAGCGGCGGGTGCTGATCAACACCATCGGGCCCGTCTGGGACGGCAACGAGGTGTGGCTGATCACCGCCGCCGGCGCCACCTTCGCCGCCTTCCCCGAGTGGTACGCCACCCTCTTCTCCGGCTTCTACCTGCCGTTCCTGGCCATCCTGGTCTGCCTCATCGTGCGCGGCGTCGGCTTCGAGTACCGGCACAAGCGGGCGGAGGAGCGCTGGCAGCGCAACTGGGAACACGCGATCTTCTGGACCTCGCTGATCCCCGCCGCGCTCTGGGGCGTGATCTTCGCCAATGTCTCGCGGGGCCTGCGGATCGACGCCAACCGGGAGTACGTGGGGACGCTCGCCGATCTGTTCGGCCCCTACGCGCTCCTCGGCGGGCTGCTGACCCTGACGCTGTTCACCTTCCACGGCGCCGTGTTCACCGGGCTCAAGACGCTCGGTGACATCCGGGTGCGCGCCCGGCGGCTCGCGGCCGGCCTGGGGCTGCTCACCCTGCTGCTGGCGATCGCCTTCCTCGGCTGGACGCAGTTCGCCCGCGGCGACGCGGCGAGCCTGGCCGCCATGGTGGTCGCGCTCGTGGCGCTGTCCGCCGCCGTGGCCCTCACCCTGGCCGACCGGGAGGGCTGGTCGTTCCTCTGCTCCGGGGTGGCCGTCGTCGCCGTGGTCGCCATGCTCTTCCTGACGCTCTTCCCGAACGTCATGCCGTCCTCGTTGGACCCGGACTGGAGCCTGACGGTCACCAACGCCTCCTCCACCCCGTACACGCTGCGGATCATGTCCTGGTGCGCGCTGGTGGCGACGCCGCTCGTGCTGCTCTACCAGGGGTGGACGTACTGGGTGTTCCGCAAGCGGATCGGCACCCAGCACCTCGCCGACGCGGCGCACGGGGAGACCGGCCCGCGTACCGCCGACCGGGCGACGGTGACCGGATGACCGGGATCGCGTCGCCGACCGGGCGACGGCGACTGGGTGACCGTCACCGTGCCGCCGACCGTGTGATGAGGGACTGTTTCACGTGAAACCTGTCGACCCGCGCCTGCTGCGCCATGCCCGTGCCACCCGTACCTTCCTGGTCGCGGCCGTGGTGCTCGGGCTGGCGGGCGCGGGCCTCGTCGTCGCCCAGGCGATGCTCATCGCCGAGGTGGTGGTCGGCGCCTTCCAGCGCGGCCAGGGGGGCGCGGCGCTGCGCACGCCGCTGCTGCTCCTCGCCGCGGTCTCCGTGGGCCGGGGGGCCGTCTCCTGGCTCACGGAGCTGGCCGCCCACCGGGCGAGCGCGGCGGTCAAGTCCGAGCTGCGCCTGCGGCTGCTCCAGCGGGCGGTGCGGCTCGGCCCGGGGTGGCTCAGCGGGCAGCGCACCGGTGAGCTCACCACGCTCGCCACCCGGGGCATCGACGCCCTGGACGACTACTTCGCCCGCTATCTGCCCCAGCTCGGCCTGGCGGTCGTCGTCCCGGCGGCGGTCCTGGCCCGCATCGTGACGGCCGACTGGGTGTCGGCGGCCGTCATCGTGGTCACCCTGCCGCTGATCCCGATCTTCATGGTGCTCATCGGCTGGGCCACCCAGGCTCGGATGGACCGCCAGTGGCGGCTGCTGGGCCGGCTGTCCGGGCACTTCCTCGACGTGGTGGCGGGGCTGCCGACCCTCAAGGTCTTCGGCCGGGCCCGCGCCCAGGCGGAGTCCATCCGGGCCATCACCGGCGAGTACCGCCGCGCCACCCTGCGCACCCTGCGGATCGCGTTCCTGTCCTCCTTCGCGCTGGAGCTCCTGGCCACGCTGTCGGTGGCCCTGGTCGCGGTCGGCATCGGCATGCGCCTCGTGCACGGCGACCTGGACCTGTACACCGGCCTGGTGGTGCTCGTCCTGGCGCCCGAGGCGTATCTGCCGCTGCGCCAGGTGGGCGCCCAGTACCACGCGGCGGCGGAGGGGCTCGCGGCCGCGGAGCAGGTCTTCGCCGTCCTGGAGACGGAGGTCGAGCGTGGCGGCGGCGCAGGCGTGGGTGGCGGCGTGGGCCGGGTGCCCGCGCCGGAGTCCGGTGGGTTGCGGCTGGAGGGCCTCGTCGTCCGCCATCCGGGGCGTACGGAGCCGTCGCTGCCGGCGACGTCACTGACCGTCGCGCCCGGCGAGACGGTCGCCGTCGTCGGGCCCAGCGGCGCCGGCAAGTCCACCCTGATCCACGCGGTGCTCGGCTTCGTCCGCCCGGAGCGGGGGCGGGTGCTGCTCGGCGAGCACGGGGACACGGACCTGGCGGCGGTCGACCGGGAGAGCTGGCACCGGCGGGTGGCGTGGCTGCCCCAGCGGCCGTGTCTGTTCGCCGGCACCGTCGCGGACAACGTCCGGCTGGCGCGGCCCGGGGCGGACGCGGCGGCCGTACGGGCGGCCCTGCGCGAGGCGGGCGCGCTGGAGTTCGTCGACGCGCTCCCCCAGGGCGCCGAGACGCCGCTCGGCGAGGGCGGCACCGGCCTCTCCGCCGGTCAGCGGCAGCGGATCGCGCTGGCCCGCGCCTTCCTGGCGGACCGGCCGGTGGTGCTCCTGGACGAGCCGACGGCCAACCTGGACGGCGCGACGGAGGAGGGGATCGTCGAGGCGATCGGGCGGCTGGCCCGGGGGCGCACGGTGCTGGTCGTCTCGCACCGGCCGGCGGTGCTGCGGGTGGCGGACCGGGTGATCGCGATCGGCCCGGGTGCGGCAGCGGGGGTGGCGTCGGAGGCGGTGCCGGGGGCGCGGGCTTCCGAGGGGCCGTGGGCGGTGTCGGACGCCTCGGCGGCGTCGGGGCCCCCGGCAGGCTCCGGGGCGGCGGGCTCCGGCCAGGCGCTCACGGGAGCCTCCGCCGGGAGCGGGAGCGGGAACGGACCCGGCGTGGCCGGTGTCGCGACGGATGCCGCCGGAGGCGTCGTCGGTAGCCGCACCCAGGCCGGCGCGAGCAGTACGGTCCCCGGCGGCACGGCTCGTACAGTCGGCACGGCGGCCGCTGACCGGAGTGGTGACGAGCTCCGGCCGGCCCTGGGCGGTGGCGGCACGAGGGAAGCCCTGCGCGATCCGCTGCGGCGGGTGCGCTCCGCCTGTCGGCCCCGCCGCCGGCGGCTCGCCCTCGCGCTGCTCCTGGCCACCCTCGCCCTGGCGAGCGGCACCGGCCTGATGGCGGTGTCGGGCTATCTGATCTCCCGCGCCTCCGAGCACCCGCCGGTGCTCTATCTGATGACCGCCGTCACGGCGACCCGGGCGTTCGGCATCGGCCGCGCCGTGTTCCGCTACGCCGAGCGCCTCGTCGCCCACGACGCCGTCTTCCGGATGCTCGCCGACCTCCGGGTGTCGGTCCACGCCCGGCTGGAGCGCCTGGCGCCGGCAGGACTGCGCACGGCCCGGCGGGGCGATCTGCTCTCCCGGCTGGTCGCCGACGTGGACTCGCTCCAGGACTACGTCCTGCGCTGGCTGCTGCCCGCCGGCGCCGCCGCCCTGGTCTCCTCGGTGGCCGTCGGCTTCACCGCGTGGCTGCTGCCCGAGGCGGGCGCCGTACTGGCGCTGGGCCTGCTGCTCGCCGGCGTGGGCGTGCCCCTGCTGTCGGGCGCCCTCGCGCGTCGGGCGGAGCGTCAGCTGGCCCCGGCCCGCGGGGCGTTGTCCACTCAGGTGGTCGATCTGCTGACCGGAACGGGCGAGTTGACCGTGGCGGGCGCCCTCCCGGCCCGTACGGAGCGGGTGCGGGCGGCCGATCGCGCGCTCACCCGGCTCGCGGCCCGCTCCGCCGGCGCGGCGGGCGCGGGCGCCGGCCTCTCCGCTCTGGTGTGCGGCCTGACGGTGGCGGCCTCCGCCTGGCTGGGCGTCCAGGCGGTGCACGACGGCCGGCTGGCCGGGGTGGCCCTGGCCGTGGTCGTGCTGACGCCGCTCGCCGCGTTCGAGGCGGTGACGGGACTGCCGCTGGCCGTCCAGTACCGTCAGCGCGCCCGGCGGGCCGCCGACCGGGTCCACGAGGTCCTGGACGCGCCCGAACCCGTACGGGAGCCGGCCGATCCCGCCGAGCCGCCCACGACGCCGTACCCGCTCGTGCTGCGGGCCCTCACCGCCCGCCACCCCGGGCAGCCGCCGACCGCGCCGCCCGCCCTCCGCGGGGTCGACCTCGATCTGCGGCCGGGCCGCAGGATCGCCGTCGTGGGCCCCTCCGGCTCGGGCAAGACCACCCTCGCGCAGATACTGCTGCGCTTCCTGGACCCCGAGACCGGGGAGTACACCCTGGCGGGTACGCCGGCCGGCGCGCTGGAGGGCGACGCCGTACGGCGGCTGGTGGGCCTCTGCGCCCAGGACGCCCATGTGTTCGACAGCTCGCTGCGGGAGAACCTGCGGCTGGCCCGGCCCGGGGCGGACGACGCGGAACTGCGCGCGGTGCTCGCCCGTACGCGCCTGCTGGACTGGGTCGAGACCCTCCCCGAGGGCCTGGACACCATGGTCGGCGAACACGGCGCCCGGCTCTCCGGAGGCCAGCGGCAGCGGTTGGCGCTGGCCCGCGCACTGCTGGCGGACTTCCCCGTGCTCGTCCTGGACGAGCCGGCCGAGCACCTCGACCTGGAGACCGCCGACGCCCTCACCGCCGATCTGCTCGCGGTGACCGAGGACCGTACGGCGGACGGCCGCGCCACCGTACTGATCACGCATCGGCTCGCCGGTCTCGAAACGGTGGACGAGGTGATCGTGCTGGAGGGCGGCCGGGCCGTGCAGCGCGGGACGTACGGGGAGCTGGCGGCGGAGGACGGACCGTTCCTGCGGATGCTGGAGCGGGAGAACGCCGCGGAGGCCCCGTACCGCCGACTTTCCCTGGCAAAAGGGACTTACTAGGCTCGGGATCATGTCAGCGACGAGCGCCTCGGGTGGCGGGCGGAACGCATCCGGTCCAGCGGTGCCCGGCCCCGGCGCCGGTCCGGGTTCCGAACCGGGCCGCGGCCGCGGCCCGGGCTCCGGCCCAGGCCCAGGTCCGGGTGCGAGTCCGAGTCCCGGCCCTGGCCCTGGCCCCGGGCCCGGGCCCGCCGGGGGCGACGCCACGGCCGGGCCGCCGCCGTTCCCCGGGCGGCACGCCGTGGGGTCCGCCGCCGCCGAGCAGGCGGCGCGCAGCCTCCAGGGGCTCCCGGAGGAGCTCGCCGCCCGGCTTCCGCAGCTGCTGGAGGCCATGGTGTCGGTCGGCACCGGCCTCGATCTGCACACGGCGCTCGACCGGATCGCGGAGACCGCCGCCCAGCTCACCGGCGCCCGCTACGCCGCCATCGGCGTGGTGAACGACGACGGCGACGGCCTCGCCGACTTCGTCGCGCACGGCATGCCCGACGACGTACGCGAGCGCATCGGCCGCCATCCCGACGGCCACCAGGGCATCCTCGGCGCGCTCGTGGAGACCCCCGCCCCGCTCCGGCTCGCCGACCTCGGCACCGATCCGCGCTCCGTCGGCTTTCCGCCGGACCACCCGCCGATGCGCACCTTCCTGGGCGTCCCCATCAGGGTCGCCGGGGAGGTCTTCGGCAATCTGTACCTCACCGAGAAGGAGGGCGGCGAGGAGTTCAGCGCCTATGACCTGCACATGGTGAAGGTGCTGGCCACCGAGGCGGGCATCCAGATCGGCAACGCCCGGCTGCACGAGGCGACCCGCCAGCGCGAGCGCTGGATCGACGGCGCCGCCGCCCTCACCACCGCGCTGCTCTCCGGTGGCGAGCACGGCGCGGGGGCCGACCGGGACGCCGCTCTCGCCGTCGTCGCCGAGCAGGGCCGCCGGCTCGCCGAGGCCGCCGCCGGAGTGGTGCTCCTGCCGCAGGAGGACGGCCGCGGGCTGGAGATCGTCCAGGTCGCCTCCGACCTTCCGCAGCCGCTGGAGGGACTGGGCGAGGTGATCGGCCCCAGCAGCCCGGTGTACGAGCAACTGCTCGCCGGGCAGCCCGTGTTCGTGGACGACTCGGCGAGCGACCCCAGGATGACGGCGTCCGTCTCGCAGCTCTACGGGCCGAGCATGATGCTGCCCCTCAAGAGCGGGGGGCGCGTGCTGGGCACGCTCGCGCTGCCGCGTCTGCGCGGTGCGCGCCGGTTCACGGAAACCGAACGCACGCTCGCCACCCGGTTCGCGGCCCAGGCGGCGCTCGCGCTCGTCCTGGCCGAGGCACAGCGCGACCGCGAGCGCCTGGTGGTGTACGAGGAGCGCGACCGGATCGCCCGCGATCTGCACGACCTCGTCATCCAGCGGCTGTTCGCCACCGGGATGATGCTGGAGAGCGCGCAGCGCACGGCCGGCGACCCGGCCGTCACCGAGCGGATCGGCAAGGCGGTCGACGAACTCGACGTGACGATCCAGGAGATCCGTACGGCCATCTTCGCCCTCCAGCAGGGCCCGCAGGAGGCGCCGTCAGGACTGCGGACGCGCATCGAACGCGAGATCAACATGGCGGCCGTGCCGCTGGGCTTCCGGCCGTCCTCGCGGTACGTGGGGGCGGTGGACGCCCGCGTCGGCGAGCTGACGGGCAAGAACCTCATCGCGGCGCTGCGGGAGGCGCTCTCCAACGCCTTCCGGCACGCGCGGGCGAGCCGGATCGAGGTCACCGTGGACGCGACCGTGACCCTGCCGGACGGGCGCGAGGGCGTCCGGCTGACCGTGGCGGACGACGGCGTCGGCATCCCGCCCGGCGGGCGCCGCAGCGGCCTGCGGAACCTGGCGAAGCGGGCGGAGGCGCTGGGCGGCTCCAGCGGCCACGGCGGCGGGCTGGGGGAGGACGGCAGCGGCACGACGCTCGTCTGGGAGGCGCCGCTCTGAGCGGGTGACGGGTCGCGGGTCGTGGCGCGGGTGACGGGTCGCGGGTCGCGGCGCGGGTGATGGGTTGCGGGGCGCGGGGCGCCCGGGCGGCGGTGGGAGCAACCCGTTCGGGCGTCCGACACCCTCGTGCCACGCCTGCCTTACCCGGAAACCTGTCCCCTCCGGGTGACCATCGGCTCATGCGATCACCGCATGGTTGTCAGCGACGCCACCGCCGCCCGGGGCCGGCCCTGCTGCCCCTGTCCCTGGCGGTCGTCCTGGTGCTGGGCGTCCAGGGGCCGGCCGCGGCCACGGACGGCTCCGGCGGTGGCGGACCGGAGGCGCTGGCCGGCCCGCAGCGGCTGGCAGGACTGAGCGCCGAGGTGTCCCGCCTCCATCAGGAGGCCGGGCGGGTCGCGCAGAACTATGAGCGGGTGCGCCGCTCCGCCCGTACTGAGCGAGCCCGCGTGCAACGGCTGGAGGCACTGCTGGACCGGGAGCGGCGGACGCTGGCGCGGGTCCGGACGGAGGCGGGCCGGCTGGCGCGCGCCCAGTACCGGTCCGGTGGCAGCCTCGCCTTCGCCGCCCGCACCCTGATCGGTCACGGCGGCCGCCATGGGGCACAGGGCCTGCGCGCCGCCCATCGGGTGGACCTGTCCGTCGTCCGTACGCTGCGGGAGGCGGACCGCGGCCGGGCCCGGCTGTCCGCGCAGGAGCGGGCGGCGGTCAGGGCCTGGGAGGACCTCGCCGAGCGCAACCGCCGGCTGGAGTGGACCAAGCGCGGCCTGGAGCGGGAGCTGACGGAGGCGCGCGACCGGCTCCAGCGGCACGCGGAGCGGGTCTCGGCGAGCGGACACTGCACGGGGCCGCAGGGCTCGCCGCTGGCCGTGCCGGGGCCCTCGTACGGGCCGCGGATGGCGTCCGGGCAGGGGCGGCAGGGGCAGGGGCGGATCTCGGTGGTCTCGGCGCCCGGACCGGATGGTTCGGTTCCACCGCCCGCGTCCGGGCCCGGGCCTGGGTCCGGGTCAGTGTCCGGGGCCGCCCCCTCGCCCGCGTCGTCGTCCTCGGCCTCTCCGCCGCCCTCGTCCTCGGGCGTGCCGGGGGCCTCGTCCCCGCCGGCGTCGGCTCCGGCGCCCTCGGGCTCGCCGGCGTCACCCGTGCCGGCCGCCAGGGGCACGGGCACGGGCATCTCTGGCGACTCGGGCACCTCGGGAGCTCCCGGCGGGCAGGACGCCACGGTCGGCTCCGGCGGGGCCGCGGGGCCCGCCGAGGTCCGGCTGCGGCGGGCGGGCCGGCGTTGGGTGCCGCCGGTCGAGTCGTACGTGCTGTCGGCCGGCTTCGCCAGCGCCGGTGCCCACTGGGCGCACCGCCACACGGGCCAGGACTTCGCCGTGCCCATCGGCACCCCCGTACGGGCCGTGGGCGCGGGCCGGGTCCACTCCATCACCTGCGGCGACGCCTTCGGCATCAGCCTGATCGTGGCGCACGGGGACGGCCACTACTCGCAGTACGCCCATCTGGCGTCGCTCTACGTCCGCGCCGGCCAGCCCGTGGCCGCCGGGCAGCGGATCGCGCTGTCCGGGGACACCGGCAACTCGACCGGGCCCCATCTGCACTTCGAGATCCGGCGCACGCCCGAGCTGGCGTCCGCCGTCGACCCCGTGGCCTGGCTGCGCGAGCGCGGGGTGCGGCTGACGGCTACGGCAGGTCCGCCCCCGCCAGAATCCGTTCGATGATCACCGCCACACCGTCGTCGTTGTTGCCGACGGTGTGACCGGATGTGGCCGTGAGCACGTCCGGGTGGGCGTTGGCCATCGCGTACGAGGTGCCGGCCCAGCTGAGCATCTCCAGGTCGTTGGGCATGTCCCCGAAGGCGGCCACCTCGGAGGGCCCGATGCCGCGCTCGGCGCAGCAGCGGGCGAGGGTGCTCGCCTTGCTGACGCCGAGACCGCTGATCTCCAGCAGGGCGGTGGGGCTGGAGCGGGTGATGGAACCGTGCACTCCGGCCGCCTCGCGGGCCGTGACCAGGAAGTCGTCGGGCGCGAGCGTGGGGTGGAAGGCCAGCAGCTTCAGGATGGGCTCGGCGGCGTTGGGCGCGTCGAGCGAGAGCAGCTCCTCGGCCGAGGCGATGGTGGCGACGGGGTCGAGCTGGAACGGCGGGTAGTCCGGTTCGTAGTGGATGCCGCCGGTCCGCTCGACGGCGAACGAGGTGCCGGGCACGGCGGTGCGCAGCGCGGCCACGACGGCGAGCGCCTCCTCGCGCTCCAGGGCGCGGACGTCGATGATCCGGCCGCCCTGGTGCAGGTCGACGACGGCCGCGCCGTTCGCGCAGATGGCCAGGCCGTGGCCGTGCACATGGTCGCTGACCACGTCCATCCAGCGGGCCGGGCGCCCGGTGACGAAGAAGACCTCGACGCCGGCCCGCTCCGCGGCGGCGAGAGCGTCGATCGTCCGCCGCGAGACCGTCTTGTCGTCCCGCAGCAGGGTGCCGTCCAGATCGGTGGCGATCAGCCGGATGGCTGCCGAGCGGATGGTTGACGGGGTCTGCGGCTCGGGCCGCTCCGTAGCTGAGGTCACCCGTCCATCCTCCCGCATATGCCGCACACTCGTGCGACGACGCCATAAGTGCCGGTTTCGAGCCGGGGGGATTACGCCGTTGCGCGCGGGAGCGCGTGGGAGGCCGCGGCGGCCCGGGCCTGGGGGGGACGGGTCCGGGGCCCGGCTGGGGACGCGGGCCGCAGGGTACGGACGCGGGGCCCGGCCGGGGCGCGGGTCGGGGCGCTGGCCTGGGGGTACGGGCTCGGGGCGCGGGGCAGCCGCATACGCTCGGCCCATGGCGACACCCCTGCGACTGAGCACGCTGATCCTTCCCATCACCCGCTGGCACGAGGGCGGTCAGCGGCCCTGGCGGCGCGCGGAGGAACTCGGACTCCACGCCGCGTACACCTACGACCACCTCTCGTGGCGGACGTTCCGCGACGGGCCCTGGTTCGGCGCCCTGCCGACGCTCTCCGCCGCCGCGGGGGTCACCGAGCGACTGCGCCTCGGCACGCTGGTGACCTCGCCGAACTTCCGCCACCCCGTCACCCTCGCCAAGGAGCTGATCGCCCTGGACGACATCAGCGGCGGGCGGGTCACGCTGGGGATCGGCGCGGGCGGCACGGGATTCGACGCCACCGCCCTCGGGCAGGAGCCCTGGTCCCCGCGGGAGCGGGCGGACCGGTTCGGGGAGTTCCTCCCCCTGCTCGACCGGCTGCTCGGCGAGGACGCCGTCAGCCACGAGGGCCGCTACTACTCGGCCGACGAGGTCCGCACCCTCCCCGGCTGCGTCCAGCGCCCCCGGCTGCCGTTCGCCGTCGCCGCGACCGGCCCACGCGGGATGCGGCTCGCCGCCCAGCACGGCCAGGCCTGGGTCACCACCGGCGATCCGAAGGTCTCCGCGACCGGCACCGCCGCCGAGTCGCTGGCGGCCGTCCGGGGGCAGGTGGAGCGCCTGGAAGCGGTCTGCTCCGAACTCGGCCGGGACGCCGCCGCCCTGGACAAGGTCCTGCTCACCGGGTTCACCCCCGATCGCCCCCTGGACTCCTTCGACGCCTTCGTCGACTTCGCGGGGGCGTACACGGAGCTCGGCTTCACCGAGATCGTCCTCCACTGGCCGACCCCGGACTCCGCCTTCGCGGCCGACGAGAAGGTCTTCGAGCGCATCGCTATGGAGGCCCCGGCCCAACTCGCCGGCTGACGCGCCACGGCCGCGATCAGGGCGGCTCCGGTGGGGCGGGGGCGGCCGTGGTGAGGTCGTCCATGCGGCGGGCCAGCACCTCGCGATCGGCCGCCGCGGCGATGAACGCCGGCGCGTTCACCGGGCCGACCAGCTCCCGCACCGCCCGGACCGTGTCGGCGGGCAGCGGCACGGGCACGGGCGCCCGGGCCGGCGTCGAGGTCGGCTCCTGGGCCAACGTCCGGGCCGGGGTGGGCGTCGGCGTCGGCGGGGGCTGCTGCCGAAGCCCGAACGGCGGGGC
>NZ_JBPQTV010000141.1:0-15841 GCF_051386515.1 Streptomyces sp. URMC 123
GCTGGTGCGGAACGGAGTGCGGAACGGTGGGCGGCGAGCGAGTGGAGCGTACGGAGACGCGTACGGGTGCGGGCTCGCGTACGGCTGTGGAGTCGCGTACGGGTGCGGGCTCGCGTACGGGTGCCGCGGGCGGGGCCGTGCCGGGGGGCGTGGCGCACCGGTTGGCCGCCGAGGGGGTGACGCTCGCGTACGACCAGCGCGTGGTCGCCGAGGGGCTGTCGGTCGCGATCCCCGACCACTCCTTCACGGTCATCGTGGGCCCCAACGCCTGCGGCAAGTCGACGCTGCTGCGGGCGCTGGCCCGGATGCTCAAGCCGACCGCGGGCTCGGTGCTGCTGGACGGCCAGGCGATCGGCAAGCTGCCCGCCAAGCAGGTCGCCAGGAAGCTCGGGCTGCTCCCCCAGTCCTCCACGGCGCCGGACGGCATCACGGTGGCGGACCTGGTGGCCCGTGGCCGCTACCCGCACCAGGGCCTGTTGCGGCAGTGGTCGGCGGAGGACGAGCGAGTGGTGACGGAGGCGATGGCGGCGACGGGGGTCTCGGCGCTGGCCGAGCGCCATGTCGACGAGCTCTCGGGCGGACAGCGGCAGCGGGTGTGGATCGCGATGGCCCTCGCCCAGCAGACGCCGCTGCTGCTCCTCGACGAGCCGACGACGTACCTGGACATCGCCCACCAGATCGACGTGCTGAACCTCTGCGCCGACCTCCACGAGAAGGACGACCGCACGCTGGTCGCGGTCCTCCACGACCTCAACCACGCGGCGCGCTACGCCACGCATCTGATCGCGATGCGCGACGGGAGGGTGGTCGCCGAGGGCGTCCCCTCCGCCATTGTCACGGCGGACCTGGTCAGGGAGGTCTTCGGCCTGGAGTGCCGAGTGATCGACGACCCGGAAACGGGCACGCCCTTGGTGATCCCGGCGGCCCGCTGACCTTGGTGATCCGGCGGCCCGCTGACGAGGCCCCGCCCGCGCACCGCGGGCGGGGCCTCCGATCTCAAGGGCCGTTTGCAGCCGCGGGTGGGGCGCAGCCGCGGCGGCTGTCGGGACAGGGACGCCGAGGAACGAGCTCAGGGCGGCGGGTCATCTCCAGTCGCTGGCGTGCGTGGCGCGTATGCAGTACTTCGCCCATGTCCGGGCGGGCGAAGGAGTCGTGGCCGGTTCGGCACAGGCCACGACCCGAAAGGCGCGTCGCACCGTCGCCATGGGGGTGAACTGCTCACGCCCGTACTCGACGACCGCGCTGCGCGCCGAACCGCCGTGCACCCGAACGGTCACCAGGTCTCCGGCTCCGCCCCGGGTGATCCGCCCCCACACAGCCCCGCAGTGCTTGCTGTAACGCAGTTGCAGCACGGCCGGGTTGTCGTCCCCGGGCAGCCAGGTCAGCGCGTCGGCGGCGCAGCCTTCCTTCAGCGGGTTCCGGCCGTCGCAACCGGCTCCCGGGCACGGCGCGGGAGGTCGCGGCCCCACCCAGTCCTGGAGGGCACCGGTGGCCAGGATCGGCGTCACCCCGCCGACCAGGGCCGCGGCCACCGCCACGACCAACGTGTGTTTGCTGTGCTCTTGCAGCCACTGCCCGACCCGGTGGCGCAGCGACGGGTCCGGCGTTCCTCTGTCAGGGTTGTGAGGAGCGTTCATCGACTCTCCCAACGGAGACCGGGGCTGTCCGTGTGCGACCGGTATCTGTCCGCGCGAACTTCCCCCTAGCGGCCTGCCGGAAGCCGGGACGCGATCCGTGACGGCATACAGGCGGCCCGAGATCCCACGGAGAAGTGGAGGAAGCATAGGGCGGGCGCGCGGGATTCTCCATCCATGTACCGCATGTTCGCGGCGCGGCCGCCATACATCCGTAGCACCCTTCAGCCCTCGCAACGTCTGTGCTCCATGGACTGTTCGGAGCGTCGCTGATAGACACTGACCGCCTCCCCCCGGCGGAGCCGATCCGCCGGGGGGAGGTCGTTCGTCCGCGCCATCCCCGCACCACTCAGCGGGGCCCGCTGGCCCCATGCCCCTTGGACTCGGGAGTTGATTCGTGCGCAGCGCGAGAAGGACCGGTCTGTTCGTGGTCGGCATCGCGGCGGCCGCGGCGCTGGTCGTCGGCTGTTCCGTCGAGAAGGAGGTCCAGAAGGAGTTCGACCGGCTGGACAACAAGGAATACGAGGTGGAGTACGAAGTCACCGGCAGCGGAGTGATCGACCTGACCTATGGCGTCGGCAACCAGGGGGAGTTGTCCTCCGAGACCGTGAAGAACCCCACCCTGCCCTGGCGGAAGAAGCTCACCATGAAGGGGATCGTCACCGTCCCCGACGTGAGCGTGCTGCTCGGCGAGAACGGCGGCCAGGCCGACTGCGTGATCCGCGTCAACGGCAAGGAGACCAAGCGCGCCACCGCCAAGGGCGAGTTCGGCGTCGCGTCCTGCGTCGCCACCTCGCCGATCGCGGAGTCCCCGTAGCGACGGAGCCCGCGCGGGGGCTGAACGGGCCACCCCGGCGCGCGGGGCGTCACTCCCGGACGAGCGGTCGCCAGTACTGTTCGCCGCCCTCGTCCCGTACGACGTACCCGAGCCTCTCCAGCGAGTCGTTCAGCGCCCGCACGTCCTTGTCGGTCCTGCGCTTGAGCGCGACGCGGCGCGCGGCCAGTACGGCGTCGGCCTCCGCCGGCACGTCCGGTGCGCCGGGTACCCAGCGGCGGTACCGGCCCGCGTACGGGTCGGCCTCGCGCCACGGATAGCCGTGCGCGCGGAACGCCGCCGCCACCGCCCCGGCGGACCCCTGGTGCGCGCCGCGCAGCAGGTGGCGCGAGTCGCGGCCGAGCACCACGAGCTCCGCCCCGTCGAGGAACACGGCCGCGACATCCGCGCGTTCCACCGCCTCCGTGCCCTCGCGCCGCTCCGCCACGAGCCGGGCGTCGGTCACCGTCAGCTTCATCGCGCCCGTCGCCGCGGCGAGGGCGCAGCCGAGGCCGAGCAGCAACCCGCCCGCGGCGAAGGCGACGATCTGCCAGGGCTCCTCGGCGCCGGCGCTGAATTCGAACAGGCCGCGCATCGGCAGGATCGGCAGCTCGACGAGCCACCGGGCACCGGGCGGCAGCAGGAGGCCGAGCACCGCGCCGAGGGCCGGCATGCCGGCGAACATCATCAGCAGGTCGGTGCGCGTATGGCCCAGAACGGTCCGCCTCGTCGCTCCCGCCGCGCGCTCCGCGGCCCGCTGCCCGGGCCGGTCCTCGGGCCGGCGCCTGGGCTGTTCGCCGGGCCGCCGTACGAGCCGCTGCTCGGGTTGGCGCCCGGACCGCTCCCCCGGCTCCCCGGCCCCGTCCCGCAGCCGCGTCTCCGTACGCTCCACTCGCTCGCCGCCCACCGTTCCGCACTCCGTTCCGCACCAGCGGGCCCCCCTCGGCCGTCCCGAGCCGCCCGCCGCACGGGAGAACCCTAGGTCGCCCGTGGCCCGGCCCGCAGCCGACCGAAGTCGATCAGCGCTGCGACTTCCGTCTACTGCTGGTCCCTGCCCCGCGAGGACGGGGAGAGGTGGGCCTTTGACCTGGGCCTATAGCGACGAGACCGCCACGCCCCGCGGGGATCGGGCCGCTTCCAGGCAAGCGAAAGCCCCGCCACGGGCGTGACGGGGCTGGGTGATCGGGGAGGGAGCCCAGGGTTCCCGTTTGCTCAGGCGCAGGCCCCGCTCGTCATGAGGTATGCCCAGTCCTCGCTGTCGTCCTGTGGGGGCATTTCACCGGGAGGGAGGGCCGGCGGCCGCTGTGGCTCCTCGGCCGAATTCCACGAGTTGACGGGGCGTTCGACACGTGCGCGCCCGTACGTGGCGTCGAAGGCGCGCGCGGAAGGCGCGGAGCCCCGGACCGACCATTCGGCGTACCTATGGCTTGAAACGGTTTTCTTGAATCATCGCCCGGGTAGGGACAGCGACTCGCATCGGGCCACAGTCACTGGAGGTACTCGTGGCTAATCAGCTGGACCCAGTCGTCGCAAAATTCGTCGATGCCATCAACGCGGGGGACCAAGGAGAATTCTTCGATTCGCTGACCGGAGACGCGTCCATGTCCGACGACGGTACCGACCGGAATTTGCGTGAGTGGGTGGAGTCCGAGATCTTCGGCGCCAATGCTCACATGCGCGTCGATTCGGTGTCGGAAGGCGGACGTGCACTGATCGCGGACTTCAGCAACGACAAGTGGGGCGCGATGCGGACTGCCTGGCGCTTCGAGATCGCCGACGACAAGGTACGCCGCTTCGAAACAGGTCAGGCGTAGGTCAACGGCTGGGCTCGCCCGGCGGGAGCGTCACCGTCACCGCTGGGCCGGCTTGGCCGTGGGCAGATGGGGCGCGAGGCATGAGTCGATCAGCCCTGCGACTTTCGTCGAACACCTCCCCGCTCACGACGAGGCGCCGCGCGCGGGTGCACACAAGGATGTAGCCGCCGGCTCCGCCCGCCGGACGATGTCCGGGCCCCTCGGAGCGGCGAGCCTGGGAGAGAGGTCGAAACCGACGACGACACCAGGGGGCACCATGTCCGGCGCGCGACACCTCCGCCCGGGAAACCGCCCGGGAATCAGCCCGGCAAGACGCGCGGAAAAGCCCACGCAAAGCCCCACGACAAGGCCCACGGAAAGGCCATGGCCGCGGCCGGGGGCCATCGCCGCCACCGTGCTGGCCGTCCTGGCGACCACCGTCCCCGGAGCCACCGCCCAGGCCGCCTCCCCCGTACCCGACCTGCGGGCGGACGTGAACCAGGACGGCCGGGTGGACACCGCCGGTTCCACGGACGAGGCGGGCGAGGACACGTGGACGCCCGGCCGGGGCGCGGTGTTCCTGCCGAACCTGGACGACGACGAGCGGCGCTGCCGGCTGCTGCCGGGGGACCTCGACCGGATCGACCCGGCCGTGGACGAGCGCCTCGCCGCCTGCCACGACGCGGCCGACGACCGGGTGAACGGCGCGGCGGACGAGGCGGACCTGGCACCGCTGCGGGTGCGGCCGATGCCCGTCTCCGACGCCGCCACGGGGCGCGTCACCGTACCGGACGAGCACCGGAGCCGGGTGCGCGTCTTCGTCCGGGGCGCGGACGGCCGCCTCACCGCCCTGCACGGCCCCCTGACCGCGCACCAGCTGCGGGCCGGAGTCGAATTGGCCCTGGAGGGGCGGGACATCGTGCGGGACCGCGGCCGGTGGAACGGCGAGGTCACCGTCTCGCTGAGCGTCACGGACCGGGGCCGGAGCGGGGTCGACCGGGTGCGGATGAAGGTCGCGCCCGTGCTCGTCCAGCACGACCTGCAGCGGGCCGAGTCGGTGTTCGCCGCGAAGCCCGGCAAGGGCAGCGGCATCGTGCCCGGCTTCGTCGGCACGGGGTACGAGCCGACGCAGTGGCGGCCGTTCGCCGACTCCCTGCTGCGGGCCGCGGCGGAGTCCGGCCTGGGCCGGGAGAACGTGACCTTCACCGCGGGCACCCCTGGCTGGTGGCGGGACATCTGGCGCCAGGACATGGTGGAGCCGGGGGTGGTGAGCATGCCCGCGCCCGGAGGCCGGACGCACGGCATGCGGGTCCTGCTGCGCGCCCCGGTGCTGTGGCCGGCGACCGAGGACGGCCGGCCGAGCACGCTCAGCCGCTCCGCGCGGCTGCTGTACCGGGACTTCCGCGGGCCCGGCGTCGGCGTCGTGCAGCAGTTCACGACCGATCGGCCGGCGGGGGTGGAGGACCTCCAGAACTTCACCGGGAACTTCGAGTCCGTGCCGCCGTATCCGGGCCATCCGCAGGGCCGCATCGTCTACGGCACCGCGCCGCACCGCTCCCCCGACCCGTCGTTCGTGCGGATGCTGGAGGCGCAGGGGCAGCAGAAGCCGATCGCCATCGACACGTCGTGGCTGATCGTGGGGCACACGGACGAGACGGTTCACGTGGTGCGCGCGGACAACGCGCGCGGCTGGACGCTGATGGTGTCCGACCCCCGGCTCGCGGAGCGGCTGCTGCGGGAGGCCGCGGCGCGCGGCGAGGGCGGCCGACGGCTGTTCGCGGACACGGACGCCCCTGACAAGCCGACGGTGAACGCCCTCCTCGCCGACGAGAAGTTCCTGCGGGACAACGAGGACTCCGCGCGCCGCGTCGACGGACAGGTGGCGACCCTGCTGCGGGAGACCGGGCTGAGCGAGCACGAGCTGGTACGGGTGCCGGTGCTCTATGTGAAGGGCCGGATCGATCCGTCGGCGCCGGAGGAGCGGGCCATCGCCTTCTCGCCCGGCATCGCCAACGGCCTCTCGTTGAGCGACCGCCACTACGCGGCGCCGGACCCGCACGGGCCGCGGGTCGGGGGCGTGGACCTGTTCCGGGCCGCGACCGAGCGCGCCCTGGCCCGCCAGGGCGTACGGGTGCACTGGGTGGAGGACTTCCTCTGGGCGCACCTGGCGGGGGGCGAGGTGCACTGCGCGACGAACGCGCTGCGGGACACGTCCGGCAACGCGCCCTGGTGGAAGCCGTGACGGCACGGGGCCGACACAGGGCCGGCACGGGGACGGCACCGGGCCGGCACGGGGACGGCACCGGGCCGGCACTGGGGCCTGACGACGACACCGGGAAGCACGCCCGGGCCCGCCACGGGCCCCGACCCCGGCCCCGGCCCCGGTCAGGGCCGGGGCGGCGGCTTCCACTCGATCAGCAACATCGTCGCGTCGTCGCGCAACTGGTCCGCCTGCCGGTCGAGGATCTCGTGAATGAGGCGCCGCAGCGCCTCCGAGGCCGGCTCCCCGGCGGCCGTCGCCCGGATGATGGAGTCGGTGAACCGGTCGGTGCCGAGCTGGGCGCCGCCGTGGACGCGGGCCTCCGTGACGCCGTCGGTGTAGAGCAGCACCCGGTCGCCGGGCTCCAACTGCGCCTCGTGCACCTCTCTGGGCGCGGTCATGAACTGGGCCGGCATCCCCATCGGCGGCTCCGCCGGGCGGTCCAGCGCCTGCGCCACCACGTGCTCGTCGCGGATCAGCAGCGGGGGCGGGTGCCCGCAGTTGCACCAGCGGAGCGCCCCGCCGGCGAGGTCGAGCTCCAGGAGCACACCGGTGCAGAACTGGTCGGGGAGCCACTGGGAGAGCGCCTCGTCGACGGTCTCGACGAGCCGCGGCAGCTGGACGCCGTTGCGCCGGCCGTTGCGGCACCCGGCGAGGGCGACGGAGGTGGTCAGGCCGGAGGCGAGGTCGTGGCCCATCGCGTCGAGGATCGCCGCGTGCAGCTCGGTCTGGGTCAGGGAGTGGTCGAAGGCGTCGCCACCGATCTCGTACGCCGGCTCCAGCACCGCCGTGGAGACGACCTGCGCGTTGCCGATGGTGCGCGGGGGCAGGAACGCGCGCAGCATCTCGGCGGGCAGCCGCATGGACTCGGTGCGGGTCAGCCGGGCGAAGCTGTCGCTGTGCGCCCGCTTCGACGTGATCACCATCGCGGTGAGCGAGGCGAGCATCCGACAGCGGCGCAGCCGGGTGGCGCTCAGCGTCTCGGTCCACACGCCGAGGACGCCGAGGCGCTCGGCGCCGTCGACGAGGGGGAACCAGACGGCCAGCCCGGCGGCCCCGTTCTCCTCCACCCGGACGGAGAGCGTGCGGTAGGCCCAGCCGGCCAGCGAGGAGTCGACGGCGAGGGACCGCTCGCCCTCGCCGAGCGGCACGAGGTCGCGCTGCTGGAGGTCGACGAGGTAGATCACCGCCCGGTCGAGGCCGAGCGCGGCGGCGCTCCGGGCGACGACCTCGGGGAGGTCGCCGGGGCCGGCGGCGTGGGCCTCGCCGAGCAGCTCCTCCAGCAGCCGCTCGTCCATGCCCGCCACCGCCGCCCTGGTGTCCATCCCGGCTCGCCTCCTCGGCAGCCAGTCTCACACCGCCCCCGCGCCGCCGCGCGACGAACGCGGCCCGTTGACGTACTGCGCGCGTGCGCCCGGCAGCCGGCGGCTGTCGCGATCGGCGCGGCCGCGGAAAACGGTTCGACGGCCGTGCCGAGCCCTGACACAGTGGCGCACCATGGCGACCTTCGAGCGGGTGACCGCCGCGGACCTGCGGCTCATGCAGGGGCTGGCGCAGCGTGTCACCGCCACCCGCCCGGAGCTGGTGAACAGCGACGCGTCGTTCGGCGAGCTGGCCTGGACCTGGGGCAGGGGGCACGCCGTCGACAGCGCGAGCTGGGCACGGCGGCTGTGGTTCTCCGGCGGGAACCTCGTGGCCTGGGGCTGGGCGTTCCTTCCGCACCGGGTGCGGCGGAGCGACGGGTCGGTGAAGGACGTCACCGGCGCGTATCTGGCGTATCAGGTCCACCCCGACCACGCCGGGCTGGTGGACGAGGTGATCGACTGGTACGACGGCGCTGCGGCGGGCGTCGACCGTACGGTGCGGCCGGGCACCGCCGATGAGTTCGCCCTGGAGCGCTGGGCGGCGCACGGCTACGCGACCGATCCGGCCGCGCTCGGCGACACCGGGTCCTGGATGCGGCTCAACGAGCGGGACCTCACCGACGTGGCACGGCCGGTACTGCCGGACGGGTTCCGGTTCCGCACCGCCGACGAGGCCGGGCCGCGGGCCGCGGTCCGGGCCCATGTGGACGCCTGGGCCCCCTCGACGTACTCGGCCGAGAGCTACGAGGGCGTCCGGCGGACGGCGTCGTACCGCGGCGACCTGCACATCCTGGTGGAGGCGCCGGACGGGACGATAGCGGCCTCGACGATCCTGTGGCTCGATGAAGCGAACAGGACTGTTGAGTTCGAGCCGGTCGGGACGCATCCGGCATACCGGCGCCGCGGCCTGGCGAGGGCGATGCTCCTGCACGGGATGCGCCGGGCGCGGGCGGCCGGGGCCACTCACGCGACGGTGGCGTGCCTGGGGGCGCCTGGGCACCCCCAGGCGCGCGGGTTGTACGACAGCGTGGGGTTCCGGGAGCTCTCACGTGACGCGCCGCTCATCAGGACGACGCCCCAGGACTGACCCGCCCGCCCCGCACCGACGGGCGCGGGCCCACGACCGGTCGTCCCGGGCGGACGCGGCCTCGCGGCCGCCCCCGCCGAACGCTCACGCGGCCGTACAGCCGACACAACCGGCAGGCACATGGCCGTACGGCCGGCGCCGCATCCGCAAGCGCGGGCCCACGGCCGGCCCCACCAGGCAGCCGCGAGCCGACAACCGACCCCGCCGGGCAACGACGCGGCCGCACCCCCGTACGGCCGGACCAACCGGCAGGCGCGTGACCACGACGCCGACCCGCACCGGTAGGCGCAGTCTCGTACCCGGCCCGCCGGGCGGACGCCAGGCCGTACGGCCGGACCGACCCGCGGGCGCGTGGCCGAAGAGCCGACCCGCATCGGCAAGCGCGGGCCCACGGCCGATCCCTCCGACAGCCGCGGGCCGGCAGCCGGCCCGGCCGGGCAGCAACGCGGCCGCAGCCGTACGGCCAGCCCGACCAGCAGGCGCAAACTCACGGTCGATCCCATCAGCGGGCGCGGGATTACGACCGGCCGGGCCCGCAGACGCGCGGCCGCATCATCCGGCCCCGCCCCGCTCGGGCGGCGGCCCGTCACCCCGGCGCAGCCGGGGCGGGGCCGCGAGCCCGAACCCGGGAACGGTCGGCAGCGGCCGGTCGCCTCCGCCCCAGCGGCCCCCGCCCGCGAAACCGCCGGAGGCGAACCGCCTCAGTCGCGGTCGACGTGCTCGCGCAGAACGTTGCCGTCCGCCGCGCCGACGTCGAACGTCGTCTTGTTCCAGTCGTTCGTGGTGACCACGTCGACGGACCAGACGAGCGTGCCGTCATCCGTGTCGTCGAGCTTCACGGAGGACACCGTGCCCTCCTTGCGCCCGGTGGCGATGTCGGCGGCCCGCTGCGGCGACAGCGTGGCCTTGCCGAGCCGGTCGGTGATCTTCCGCTTGTCCTCGGCGTCCTGGCCGGCCTCCACCTGACTGTGGGACACCTGCCCGGAGACCGCGTCGATCCGCACCTCGTGCACCGTGCCGTCCTGCGCCGCCACCTTCGTACGCCACTGGGGCGCGCCGCCGTCGGCCCGCTTCAGCTCGGCCTCGACGAGCTTTCCGCCGGGGACCTTGCCCACGGCCGTGTCGGCCGCCTGCCCGTACTTCACCTTCGCCGCCGGGATCAGCGCCTTGCGGTCGGCCTGGTCCTGGGTCAGCCCCTGAGTGCCCGGCGAGCCGTCGGGAGAACCACCGGGCGAGGGGGAGCCGGCCGGCTCCGAGGCCACGGTCGGCGGGGTGGCCACCGGCGGCGGGGTGGTCGCGCCGCCGTTTCCGCCGTCGTCACCGCAGCCGGTCACCAGCGCCGCCGCGACGGCCGCGGCACACAGCACCGCGGCCGTACGCCCACGGCGGGCCACCGCGCGCCCGGTCGCGAACCCTCGTTCGCCCCCGGAACCCCCCGGGCTCCCGGAGCTTCTCGAACCCTCCGAACCCTCCGTCGCTTTTACAGGAACAGCTGTCTCATGCACACCAGTCATGCCCGCACGTGTTGCCCGTTCGGGCCCGGGACATGTCCGCGCGGCGCGACAACCACCCGTGTGGCGCGGCGGTCGGGCCCGCCCGTTCGGCCCAGTCTGTGCCCCGGAAGGCGAGGGTAAGCCACCGGGCATGAAGGCACTGGTGATCAATTGCACGCTCAAGGCGTCCCCGACGCCCTCCAACACCGAGGCGCTGGCGGACGTGGTCAGCACCGGGCTGCGGCAGCAGGGCGTACGGGTCGAGACGGTGCGGGCCGTGGATCTGGCCATCAAACCCGGCGTCGTCACGGACGCCGGTCCGGGCGACGCCTGGCCGGAGGTGCACGAGAAGCTGCTGGCCTCACAGATCCTGGTGATGGCGTCGCCCACCTGGCTCGGCCGGCCCTCCTCCGTGGCGCAGCGCGTGCTGGAGCGCATGGACGCGATGCTGTCGGAGACCGACCAGGAGGGGCGCCCGGTGGCGTACAACCGCGTGGCCGGTGTCGTGGTGACCGGCAACGAGGACGGGGCGCACCACGTCATCAGCGAGATCTCCGGCGCGCTGGCCGACATCGGCTACACGGTGCCCGGCCAGGCGTGGACGTACTGGCATCTGGGGCCGGGGCCGGGACCGGACTACCTCGACGAGGAGCGGGGCCACGACTGGTCGCACAAGACGGCGCGGGCGATGGCGGCGAACCTGGCGGGGGTCGCCCGGGCGCTGGCGGCCATGCCGCTGGGCCCTCCCCCGGAGTGACGGTCCCTCGGTGCCCGTGGCGCCAGTGCGGAATCGTTACGGCAGCACGGGCGACGGGGCGCGGCGGCACGCGGGCCCGGGACACGACGGGCCGCGGGCGACGGGGCACGGCGGGCCGCGGGCCCGGGACAGGGCGTGCCCCGGACGGCCCCTCCCCGTGCCCCTCGGACCGCGTGTGAGGAGTCGACCGGCGTGGAACACGGCCGACGTGAGCGACGCGGAAGGCGCGGTGGACGGCGCGAACGGCGCGGTGGCGAAGGACACGGACATCGCGATCGTCGGCGCCGGCGCCGCCGGTCTGTCCCTGGCGCACGCGCTGGCCACCACCACCGGCCCCCACGGAACCCCGCCCTCCGTGGTCCTGGTCGAGGCCGCGCCCGGCCCGGCCCGCTCCCCGGAGCGCACCTGGTGCTTCTGGGAGAGCGGCCCCGGCGCGTACGACGATCTGCTGACGGCCTCCTGGGGCCACCTCCGGGTGCGCGCCCCGAACGGGCTGGTGATCCCCGCCCACCTCGGCGATCTGCGCTACAAGATGCTCCGTTCTTCGGACTACGTCCGCGCGATGAGGGACCGGCTGGCGCGCCTCCCGCACGTGCGGTTGCTGACGGCCACGGTCCACGCCGTGCACGACGCCGACACCCACACCAGCGCCAATTGCGAAGCCGAGGGCCCGACCGGCCCCGGCGCGCGCCGCGCCGCCAAGGGCGCCTGGGTGCGCGGTACGGACGAGCGGGGCGCGCCGCTGTCCCTCCGCGCCCGCTGGGTCTTCGACTCCCGGCCGCCGCCGCGGCGGCCCCCGGCCCGCAGCGCGCTGCTCCAGCACTTCCGCGGCTGGTTCGTGCGCTGCGCGGGCGACGTGTTCGACCCGGAGGTCGTCGAGCTGATGGACTTCCGCACGCCCCGGCCCGCGCACGGCCTGTCGTTCGGCTATGTGCTGCCGCTGGGGCGGCGCGAGGCCCTGGTGGAGTACACGGAGTTCTCCGCGGCCCCGCTGAGCGAGGCGGCGTACGAGGGCGCGCTGCGGCACTACACCCGGGAGGTGCTGGGCCTGGGCTCGGTGACGGTGCTCGGCACGGAGCAGGGGGCCATCCCCATGACGGACGCCGTGTTCCCCCGGCGTGCGGGCCGCTCGGTGTTCCGCGTCGGGGCCGCGGGCGGCGCCGTCCGGCCGGCCACGGGGTACGCGTTCGCCGCGATCCAGCGGCAGAGCCGGGCCGTCGCCGCCGCGTACGGCCGGGGCCGCGAGCCCGTGCCGCCGCCCCCGCACGCCGCACGCCATCTCGCCATGGACGCGGTGCTGTTGCGGGCGCTGACGACCGGCCGGATCGACGGCGCCGAGTTCTTCTGCCGGCTGTTCGCCCGCAACCGGCCCGACCGGCTGCTGCGGTTCCTGGACGGCCGGTCCCGGTGGTGGGAGGGGGTCGCCATCGGGCTGACGACGCCCGTACGGCCCATGCTGCGCTCGGCGGTGGAGCTGCCGCTGCTGCGACGACGGGAGCGGGACGCGCCGGGCACGTAGGCCGCCCGGACCCCTGCGGCGCGCTCGACATGCGGCGCGCCCGAGCGCGCAGCCCTCGTACGGCGCGCTCCCCGCCGACAGCGAACGCGCGCCCCCACGCTTCCCCCGAACGGCCCCATCCACCCCGCATCGCACGCGACCGCCCGTCATGCCTGCGCCGGTCGGGCCACCGCGCGGGGCGACGATGGGCCGGTGACATCGGTGACACGGACCGACGGACCGACCGGCCGGCACCGCACCGCACCGCACCGCGCCCGAAGACGGAGGCACCGCATGAGGCGCACCGCATGAGCCATCTGCACTTCATCAACCGGGTCAACCGCGCCGTACGCCTGAGCCGCGCCGGCCTGCTGGCCCCGCCGGCCGCTCCCCGAACCGCACCGCCGGCCGCCTGGTCGTACGAGGCGCCCGACCCGCGCCCGCGCGACCGCCTGGCGCGGGCGATCCCGGCGCCGCCCGGCGCGCCCCGCGCGGGCCGGCCGGCGCCCCGGGTGGCCGTCGTCGGCGGCGGCATCGCCGGGCTGACGGCGGCCACCGCGCTCGCCGAACGCGGCGTTCGGGTCACGCTGTACGAGCGCGAGCCGTCGCCGGGCGGCCGGCTCGCGGGCCGGCCCCTCACCCTCGCGGACGGCTCCACGGCGACCATGACGCGCGGCTTCCACGCGTTCTTCCGGCAGTACTACAACCTGCGGGCGCTGCTGCGGCGCGTGGACGACGGGCTGGGCATGCTGTCCGCCCTGCCGGACTACCCCCTCGTCCACAGCGGGGGCGCGGTCGACGGCTTCGCCCGCGTGCCGCGCACCCCGCCCTGGAGCGCGCTCGGCTTCGTCGCCCGCAGCCCGACGTTCACCTGGTCCGATCTGCTGCGGATGAGCCCGAGGGCGGCCCTGCCGCTGCTGGACGTGCGCGTGCCGGAGGTCTACGAACGGCTCGACGGCGTCACGGCGGACGACTTCCTGCGCGCCGTCGCCTTCCCGCCGGCCGCCCGGAGCCTGGCGTTCCAGGTGTTCTCCCGGAGCTTCTTCGCCGACCCCTCACAGCTGTCGGCGGCCGAGCTCGCGCTGATGTTCCACATCTACTTCCTGGGGTCGAGCGAGGGGCTCCTCTTCGACGTGGTGAACGAGCCGTTCCCCACGGCCCTGTGGGACCCGCTGGCGGAGCGCCTGCGCGGCCTCGGCGCGACGCTGCGGACGGCGACCCCGGTCCGCGCGCTGGCCCGCCACTCCCCCACGGGGGCGTACGAGGTGCTGACGGCGGCCGGCTCCTCCGAGCGCGGGCGGGGGCGGGGTCGGGCACGGGCGGGAGAGCCCGACGGCCGGGAGCGGTACGACGCGGTGGTGCTGGCCCTGGACGTGGCCGGCCTGCGCCGGGTGGTCGCCGCCTCACCGGGCCTCGGGGACGCGACCTGGCGCCGCCGCGTCGCCGGCCTGCGCACCGCGCCGCCGTTCCTGGTGTCCCGGCTGTGGCTGGACCGGCCCGTGCGCCCGGAGCGGCCGGGCTTCGTGGGCACGAGCGGGTACGGCCCGCTGGACAACGTCAGCCTGCCGTCCCGATGGGAGGGAGAGGCCGCCCACTGGGCGGCCCGCACCGGCGGCTCGGTCGTCGAACTGCACGCGTACGCCGTCCCGGAGGCGGCGGACCGCGCCGCCGTGGAGCACCGGCTGGTGGCGGAGCTGCACCGGCTCTGGCCCGAGACGCGGGACGCCGAGCTGGTGGACGCGGCGCACGCGTGGCACGCGGACTGCCCGCTGTTCGCGGCGGGCGGCTTCGGGGACCGGCCGGGCGTGCGCACACCGGAGCCCGGCCTGGTCCTCGCGGGCGACCTGGTGCGGACGGATCTGCCGGTGGCCCTGATGGAGCGCGCGGCCACGACCGGCTTTCTGGCCGCCAACGCGCTGTTGGAACGGTGGGGCGTGCGCGGCCACGCCCTCTGGACGGTCCCGCGGGCCGGCCGCGTACGGGTCCTGCGCGCCCTGGCGGCCCGCTGCGGCTGATCCTGGTCCGGGACGGGCTCAGCCGGGGCAGCGGCCCGTGGCGCGCTCAGCCAGGAAAGCGGCCCGTGGCGCGGAGGAGGCGGCGGCGTTCGGCGTAGGCGAGGTCGTCGCGCCAGAGGCGGGCGGCCGCCGACCGCAGGAGGGGGCGGAACAGCGGGGCCGCGGCGCGGGCCAGGGCGAAGCCGGGCCGGTCCGACGTGGCGAGCACGGCCTCGATCACGGCGGTGCGGGGGCGCCCCCGCTCGTCCGTGCCGAGCGGGGTGGCGTGGGTCTCGACCACCGAGCCCGCGCCCTCGCCGTCCAGGATGCGCATCACCACCGTGCGCGGGCCCGGCGCCGTGAACGCCGCCCGCACGGGCACCGCGCCGCGCGAGGTCACCCTGAAGGACACCTCGACGACGAAGCGGTCCTCGGCCGGGTCGCGGAAGCCGTCGAGGCCGGGGGCGGGCGCGGGCGCGGGGGCCTCGACGACGGTGAGGCGCGTGAACGAGTACGGGTGGAACCAGGCGCCGTGCCAGGGGTCGAGGCGGTTGGCGACGACGTCCTCCGGTTCGCAGCGGCCCTCCGCCTCGGTGACCGCCGCGATCCGGGCCGCCGCCGGGGGCCGGTCCACGCGCACCGGCCGGTCCAGCGGCTCCTCGCCACCGACGGCGTCCAGCCGCACCCAGGCGAGCACCCCGTCGTCGTACGCGGGGTACGGCCGCCACCCGGCGAAGGGCCGCCCGTCCAGGCGCAGCCCGTGCCAGTGGCAGATCAGCCGCCCCTGGCGCACGGGGCTCTCGCAGAGCGGTGCGCCGAGGTGGGGGCAGGCCCCGGGGCCGGCGAGCAGCTCCCCGGCGGGCCCGCGCCAGGCGACCACCTCGGTGCCGGCGACGTTCCTGCCGTAGGGGCGGCGGCCGGCGCGGATGTCCGTACTGGCGCCGAGCACGTACCAGTTGCCGGAGGGGCGCGCGGTGGCCCGCCGGAGCGCGGCGGCGATCAGGGCGGGGGACGCCTCCCGCCAGGTGGGCGGCTGCGCCGCCCAGTCGACCGGGCGGGCGGCCCGCACGGGGAGCCGTCGCCGGGCCGGGGAGGCGGGGCTCACGGGTGCGGGGGCGTCGGAGGGCTGCCGGGCGGTGTCCGGGTC
>NZ_JBPQTV010000142.1:0-15699 GCF_051386515.1 Streptomyces sp. URMC 123
CGTCACGGACAACGTGAACGTGGACGTCGCGCCAACCGAGCCCGGAGGGCATCGGCATCACGTATTGGACGTGCCCCAGTCGTCCTGCTCCGCCCCCCGCTGCTCCCGCAGCGAACGGACCCGCTCGGTCACGGACCCGGGGAGCCGGTCGCCGACGCGGCCGGCCGCCTTCGCCGCGACCTCCCGCCCCGTCTGAACCGCGGACTCCGCCGCGTTCCGGACGGCCGGGTTCCGAGTGACCTGCTGCGCGCTCTTGCGCAGCTGCTCGTAACGCTCCCGGCCGGCCCTGGCCCCCAGGACGTAACCGACAGCCAGACCGCAGACGAACGTGAGTCGGTAGCGCATGGCCTCCACCCTTTCCTCGTGTCTGATGGACACCTGTCCCGCCTGGCGGGTGCCCATGCGAGCACCGATTTCAAAGCACCCCCCGACATGCGCTAATGTATTGCTCGCAGCGAGGGAACGCCCCCGGGAAACCGGCCAGGCGGGACCGAGCGGAGCAGTCCCCTGTAGCTCAATTGGCAGAGCAGCCGGCTGTTAACCGGCAGGTTACTGGTTCGAGTCCAGTCGGGGGAGCCCACGAACGAAGGCCCCGTCAGCGGGGCCTTTTTTCATGGCTCGGGCCCCGGCGGAACCGCCCGCCCGGTGGCCGGTGTCCTCCAGGCAGGGGTCTGGGGCCCGTACGGGCGGCAGATCGTATGAGCAGCTATGCTGCGGCAGACGGCGCGCACAGTTGTGCGCGACGCGCCGTACGGGGCGGTAGCTCAGCCGGTTAGAGCAGCGGACTCATAATCCGTCGGTCGTGGGTTCGAGTCCCACCCGCCCCACCAGCAACATGCTCTGACCTGCGGAAACGTATCTTCGATGACCCTGAGTAACGCCTCGGGTCTAACAGAGGAGAATCTGCTGCTCAGGAGTACTGGTCGAGGTGTCGCGACAGGTGCGGACACCCCTGTCAGGCTTCTGACCTGCAGTAATGCGGAATGAGCTCATCTGCTGGAGGTTACCCAGCGGAGTCGAAAAGCAGGATCGAGTGGACGCGAGGAAACGGAGGCGGGGCGTCGGCCGCGCGCGGCCTGGCCGCCGTCCCGCTCCAACCCTGCCTGCAAGATGTCTTTCCAAACTGCTGCTCGACTCGCCCGCCGTGGGCGTCGGGGGCTTCGGCGCCCGCCCACCGACTGGACGCCAGTCCAAGGTGCTTCCTTGGTTGTGGGGCGCTGGCGGCTGCCGCTTGACGGAGGCGAGCCGCCACGTCAGTTGAGCAGGCCGCAGCGGTCGGCAAGCGGACACGAGGCCGGGCGGTGGCGTTTCGGATCGCTGGAGCCCGGATTCCTTACTCGGGTGACGAATTTTCACCCTTCTTGCCTCTGTCCCTGATGTATGAATCTTGCATGATGAGCGCAGGGGGACTGAGCGAGCAGGAGACGTGCCGGGCCTTCGTGCTGCCGGCGCTGACCGAGGTGGGCTGGAGCAGAGATCAGATCCGCGAGCAGTACTCGATCAACGACGGCAAGCTCGTGGTGTCGCCGCGGCGGCATCGGCGTGAGCGGGCGCTGATAGCGGACTACGTCCTGGAGTACCGCGACGACGTGCCCCTCGCGGTGGTCGAGGCCAAGCGGACGAGTGTGGATGTCGCAGCCGGCATCGAGCAGGCCAAGCGGTACGCCCGCAGACTGGGCCTGCCAGTGGCCTACGCCACGAACGGCATCGAGATCTGGGAGATCGAGATCGGCGGCAACCGGCACCGGGTGTCGACGTTCCCGTCGCCGGAGGAACTTTGGCAGCGGTATTGCGGAGAGAAGGAGATCACGACCGATCTGGAGCGCGAGCTCATCCTCGCCTCGTTTGACCATCGCTTGCGCAACAACGATCTCACCCCCAAGCGCCCCAGGTACTACCAGCGTCGGGCGGTCAATGAGGCGCTCTTGGCGATAGCCCGTGGCCAGAAGCGGATCCTGCTGACGCTGGCCACTGGCACCGGCAAGACCATGGTTGCGTTCCAGCTGGTCTCAAAGTTGCGCGAGAGCGGGTGGAAAGGAGGCGAGAAGCCCCGCGTGCTCTACCTGGCTGATCGCAACATCCTGGTTGACCAGCCGAAAGACGACTACTTCGAGCCAGTCTTCGGAGACGTCGTCCACAAGATCAGCGGAGGGGCGCAGCGCGCGCGGCAGATATTCTTCGCGCTGTACCAGTCGCTGGACAGCAGCCGAGGGGACGAAGCTGCGCTCTTCAGTCAGTACCGTCCAGACTACTTCCACCTGATCATCGTGGACGAATGCCACCGCGGCAGCTCGGCCGAAGAAAGTAAATGGCGGGGCATCCTTGACCACTTCTCGGGGGCCGTACAACTCGGACTGACCGCGACGCCGATCGCGGACTCGGGGCGGCATACCTACGGGTACTTCGGTGAGCCGGTCTACGAGTACTCCCTGAAGGACGGCATCGAGGACGGCTTCCTGGCCCCGTACCGTCTGCGGCGGGTCCACCTGAATGTCGACATGACGGGCTTCAAGCCCGAACCTGGGCAGCTCGACACTTCCGGCAACCCTATCCCGGACCGGGTCTATACCCAGCGCCACTACGAGAAGGCACTGGCCATTGAGGAACGCACCGAGGAAGTAGCCCGGTACCTCACGAACTACCTGGCCGATACGGACCGGATGGCGAAGACGATCGTCTTCTGTGAGAACAACGATCACGCACACCGCATGGTCGCCGCACTCAACCAGGCGAACCTCGACCTCGTCGCGCGCTACCCGGACTATGTCTGCCGAATCACCGATGACGACGGGAAGCCGGGAAGGGAGCTTCTGGACCGGTTCCGGCGGGACGACACCGACGAGCCCGTGATCGCCGTGACCAGCCAGATGCTGACGACCGGCGTCGACATCCCCTCGGCCCGCAACATCGTGATCGTGCGCCGGATCAACTCCATGCCGCAGTTCAAGCAGATCATCGGGCGAGGCACCCGGCTGTGCCTGGACATCGACAAAGGGTCCTTCGACATCATCGACTTCGTTGATGCGACTCTTCTGTTCAATGATCCCGAGTTCGACGGCCCGCCGCTGAGAGTCATCAATGACCGGACAGACCAGCAGGGAGAGCTGATCGAGCGCGAAGAGCTGGAGAGCCCGGACGGCCCCGCCGAAGAGGTCGCAGAACCCGACGCGGACTTCCAGTCGGGGGAGGGAGGCACACTGCCCGCGGATGACGACGGGACGATGATCACGGACGAGGATCGCGTCGATGAGATCCAGAGTCGTGGCACCCGACGCATCTACGTCAACGGCGTGGAGGTCTTCGTCTGGAACGACATGCACTACCAGCTGCATCCTGACGGCCAGTCCATGCGCATGGTCCACTACCGGGAATACGTGCATGACCGAGTGCTGGAGCTGAACCTGTCGCCGACGGATCTGAGGACGCAGTGGGCCACCGCGAAGAGTCGCAACATCCTGCGCGAGCGCCTGAACAGCGAAGAGATCGGCATCACGGAGGAGGACCTGCTGCGCAAGCTCGACCACCCCGAGGCCGACCCCGTTGATCTGCTGATCAACGCGGCCTGGGAGTTGCCCCTGATCAGCCGGTCAGAGCGGGCCCACCGGGTACGCCGTGAGCACGATCAGTTCCTCAAGAGCTTCGCACCTGAGGCGCGTGAGGTGCTTGATGTGCTGTTGGACCGCTTCACCGAGAAGGGCTCCACCGAGCTGGAGGCCGGCGCGCTGCGTGTACCACCCTTCCGGCATCTGGGTACGGTCCGGCAGCTGGCTGCGCGGTTCGGCGGGGCGCCGCAGATGCACGAGGCGATCGACGACCTGGCTAAGCGGCTCTTCGACGTCGCGTAACTACATCCCACTTTTAGTTTCACGTATCGATTTTCGTGAAGCTAAAGGAAACTAGGAGGAGTGTTTCTGCTACGCTCTCACGGTGCTCGGTGATGACACGACTCGCGACCGTCTATGGCGCACCGCCGCCAGCCAACGCGGCTACTTCACGGCTGCCCAGGCGCTCAAGGCCGGCTACTCCTACCAGGCCCAGCACTTCCACGTCGGTCGGCGCAACTGGATCCGTGTCGATCGCGGCATCTACCGCTTCCGCGAGTATCTCGACCTGCCGAGCACCGACACTGACCACCTGGTCCGCTGGTCCCTCTGGAGCCGGGACCAGGCTGTGGTGTCACACACGACGGCCCTTGCTGTACACGACCTGGGCATCGCCAACCCGGCGGAGATCCACCTGACCGTACCTCCGAGCTTTCGTGCTAAGGACTCGGCTGTCGTCCTCCACCGCGCCACTCTCGGCGCTGCGGACATCGAACAACACGAGGGTTTCAAGGTCACCACACCCCTGCGGGCCATCACGGAGAGCGCGGCTGACGCGGTCGATCAAGACGTAGTCGACTCCGCAGTGAACGACGCTCTCTCGCGGGGCCTGACCACCCGACGCCGCCTCCTGCACGCGGCCCAGGAACTCGGAGCGCGAGCCGAACTCGGCGTAGAGCGTGCGCTAAGGGAGGTGACGGAGTGAGGGAGAAGCGGTACCAGGACGCCGTCGCACTCCGTAGGGCGCTGGAGGCGAGGCTGAAGCGCCAGTCGGAGACCGATGCCACAGATCTGGGACGCCTGCGCCGCCGAGTGGTCTTCGACCGCATCGCAGCACGGCTCTCAGCCGATTCGGAGGCCGAGTGGATCCTCAAGGGCGGGGCCGCGCTTGAGTTTCGGCTCCGGAATCGGGCCCGAGCGACCAAGGACATGGACCTCGCCATCCGGGAAACGGGACTGACTGGCGGCACGCTTCGCGAGGCACTGCTCGATGCGCTTGCAGAAGACCCGGACGGAGACTGGTTCACCTTCCGGGTTCCCGCGCCGGTGGAGCTGGCCGCTGATACCGGGGGGCGCCCGGCGTGGAGGTTCTCCATCGAAGCCGGCCTTGGCGGTAAGTCCTTCGCCGGTGTCCGGATCGACGTCGCCGCCCGCGGCGAGGAGGTGGCGGGCACGGAGCGTCTGCCGCTCCTCGGTGCACTCGACTTCGCCGGAATCCCCGCCCGGACGATCGAGGCGGTGGACCGGCGGCAGCACTTCGCTGAAAAGCTCCATGCCCTCACACGTGAATACGGTGACCGCCCTAATACGAGAGTCAAGGACCTAGCTGATCTCGTGCTGCTGATCGAGACGGGTATGGCCGCAGACGTGGAGCTGTACGGCGTAGTGCGGCATGTCTTCACGATCCGGGACACGCATGCCGTCCCCCATTTGATTCCCGACCCACCACCGCTGTGGCGGGAAACGTACCCACCCCTCGCCGAGGGACTGACTGAGACAACAGCGACCTTGGACGGCGCGCTGACCGCACTGCGCGAATTCTGGGCGCGAGTTGTGAACCCCTCCACCGGAACGGAAGACTGATGCCGCCGCAGGACACTACCAACCAACTGGCCATTGACGTACCCGCCCAGCCCAAGAAGCGAACCCGCGGGGAACTTCAGTCGGCCATCAAGTCGGCGCGCGACATCATGCGCAAGGACGCCGGCCTCAACGGTGACCTGGACCGCCTGCCTCAGCTGACGTGGATTCTGTTCCTCCGGGCCTTTGATGTGTGCGTGGAGGAGGAGCGGGAGGCAGAGATCCTTGGCTACGAGCGCGTGATCCAGCCGCCATACGACTGGAAGAGCTGGGGAGCAAGAACCGAATTTACAGGGAAGGAGTTCCTCGACTTCGTCAACATGAAACTCCTCCCGTATCTGCGTGATCTAAAAAGCGATGAGGAGGGAGATCCCAGGAATGTGATCTCCACTATCTTCCAGGACGTCAACAACCGGATGCTTTCAGGCACGCTGCTGCGTGATCTGGTCAACGTGGTCAACGGCATCAGCTTCGACTCCACGGACGACATCCACACAATGGCTTACGTCTACGAGTCGATCCTGAAGGAGATGCGGGACGCCGCAGGCGACTCGGGCGAGTTCTACACTCCGCGACCGGTGATCCGCTTCATGGTGGAGCAGAGCTTTCTCAAGCTGGGGGAGTCCATCCTCGACCCGGCCTGCGGTACGGGTGGCTTCCTCGTGGAGGCGTACGAGGAGCTGAAGGAACTCCCGCGCTCCCAGATGGAACTGGCCGAACTCCACCACAACATCCGGGGCATGGAGAAGAAGCCGCTCCCGTATCTGCTCGGGATGATGAACCTGCTCCTCCATGGCATTGATGCGCCGAACGTGATCCGCACGAACGCGTTGCGCAAGATGCGGGAGGAGAGCAGCCCGAAGCACCGCGTGAATGTGGTGCTTACCAATCCACCGTTCGGCGGTGAGGAGGAGAAGTCAGTCGCGGCGGCCTTCGACTCAGCCGGAGTCGGCACGCACGAGACCGCCTGGCTCTTCCTCTACTCCGTGATCGGGCGACTGAAGCCTGGAGGCCGGTGCGCGATCGTCCTGCCGAACGGCGTGCTCTTCGGCGGCGGCGTGGGCGCGAAGATCAAACAGAAGCTGATGCGGGAGTGCAACCTCCACACGATCGTGCGTCTCCCGCAGGGCGTCTTCGCCCCGTACACGCAGATTCCCGCGAACCTGCTCTTCTTCGAGAAAGCTGGCTCGACGAAGGAGACGTGGTTCTACGAGATCCCCCTGCCGGAGGGACGACGCGGCTACAGCAAGACGAAGCCCATGCGCTACGAGGAGTTCGCCGAGTGCGCGAAGTGGTGGGGTGGTGAAGGGCGCACTGGGCGCGAGGTTACCGAGTGCGCATGGAAGATCGACGCGAACGAGATTGCGAAGGGCGGGTACAACCTTGACCTGTCAAATCCGCATGCAGGCGGCGATTTGGCACACAGACCGCCCGGGGATCTCTTGGATGAACTACTTAAAGCGGAGAAGGAAATCCTTGACCTGCTGACTGAAATGAAGGCAGGGATCGCCGAGTAATGATTCACTCGAAAGTGGCGCTGGGTGACGTGCTCGAATTCGAGCGAATCCCCGTCGATATTGACTCAGATCTCGAGTATATCCAGATCGGTATCAGGTCATTCGGTCGCGGAATCTTCCATCGTGACGCAAAATTCGGGCGGGATCTCGGCAAGCTGCGGTATTTCGAGATCCGCCCCGAAAGGCTAATCTTCAGTAACATCATGGCGTGGGAAGGTGCCATCGCCCTCTCTGGGGCAGGCGAGCGTGGGTGCATCGGATCCAATCGATTCCTGAGCTTTCGGCCCTGCGGCGGAGCGGATCTAAGATATCTAAACTACTATTTCCAGAGCGAAGGTGGCGCCGCTCAGGTCAGAAGGTGCTCCCCTGGATCCGCAGCTCGCAACAAGACCCTGTCCGTTGATTCCGTAAAAAAAATGGAGGTGCCGCTCCCGAGCGTAAAAGAGCAGCGTCGGGTTGCCGATAAATTGGATGCACTTTTGGGTCGCGTCGACTCCATCCATGAGCTGCGCGCACGGATGGAGCACCTTAGAACGTGCCTGGCCGAGTCGCTCATCGATTCAGTCGTGGCGAGTGCAACCGAATTGGCTCGGATTGGCGAGATTCTGACGTTCACTCGCACACCGGCACATATCGGTGATGCTGACACCTATCGAACCATCGGCATCCGGTCGTTCGGTCGGGGCATCATTCACCATCCCGACGTCTCCGCGGACGGATTGAGTAAGCTTAGCTACTTCACATTTCCCGAGGGGGCACTTGCCCTGAGCAATCTCATGGCCTGGGAGGGGGGAATTTCCGTGACGCAGGCAGAGGACGCAGGGTACATCGCATCGAATCGGTTCTTCTTCTATCTGCCAGTTGATGACCGAGCGAACACGAGCTACCTGCGGCACTTCCTGCTGAGCCGGCAGGGATTGGCGCTCGTCGGGTCTGCATGCTCGGCAGGCGCCGAGCGCAACCGAACCCTCGGCCGGAAGCGGTTCGAGGCGTTGACGATCCCGCTTCCCCCGCGCCCGGTGCAGGACCATGTCGCGAGTACCCTCGACCGGCTCTCGGAGAAGCTGAACACCGCATACGCCGAGCCCTCGCTCGCCGCCTTGCGGCCCTCCATCCTCAACGCCGCCTTCACCCGGCAGCTGTGACCCGGCGCCAGGCGTCGTCCGTCATGACCACGTGATCAAGGAACCGCAGTCCGACCGTCTGCGCCGCCTCCCGCAGGTGGTCGGTCACCTGTCGGTCGGCCATGCTCGGTTCGGGGTTGCCTGAGGGGTGGTTGTGGGCCACGCCGAAGGACGAGGCGCCGGCCGATAGGACCAGGGCGAGAGTGTCGCGCACCGGGATCAGGCTGCGGTCCGTGGCGCCGTCTGTCAGGCGGGCGACTCGGAGGACCTTGCCTGACGCGTCGCAGGCCACGACGATTACGCGCTCGTGGCGCAGCCCGCGTAGCAGTGGTGCGGTGACCGCGGCGAGGTCGGCCGTGGTCGTGACCCGGTCAGGGCTGTGCAGGTCCGTGTTCTGCAGGCGGCGAGCCAGCTGGAAGGCCGCCGCGACCCGTACCGCCTTCGCCTGGCCCATGCCCGGCAGCTGCACGAGAGCCTGCGGGTCGGCCTGGGCCAGGCCGCGGAGCCCGCCGTGTGCTGCGAGGAGCTCGCCGGCCAGCTGGACCGCGTCTTGCCCCGGAATACCCGAGCCTAAAAGGAGCGCGAGAAGCTCTCGGTCGGCGAGCGCCTCCGCGCCACGCGCCCACAGCCGCTCTCGCGGACGGTCGGCTGACGGCATGTCTTTGACCCGCATCCGTATGCCCTACTCAGTCCGCGGAGTCGCGGTCGATCGGCTCGTCCGTATCGCGGCCCCCGCTTTCGCCGTCGTCGGGGACCACCACATGCTCCTGTGCTCCGGTTGCTGGCGAGCCGATGAGTTCCATCAGGCGCTTGTGGAGGGTTTCGGAGCGCGCACGGAGGAAGCCCTCGTAGTCATCCCGCAGGGCGGCTTCGAAGGCATCCTCCTCGATGAGGCAGGTCGCCAGGCGCTTCCGAATCGTGTCCTTGCCCTGGGTCTCGCACAGATCCTTCAAGTAGACCGATGGCGGCTGATCGCTGATGGCAATATTCGATACAGAGCTCAGCATGATCAAGTTGGCGCAGACATTGGCCTGGCTCACGTTGAGTCCCTGCTTCTTCAGGAACGACTTCGGGAAGAAGTGGTGGAACTCCTTGTCGTTCTGCCAGGACAGCGCCTTGTCCGTGTCGATCCGGCGGCCGTTGCGGAGGTCCAGCGGGTGAGCCTCGGCGAGCAGTAGACCCAGCAGCTTCGACGGCGCATTCGTGGCCCTGAACTGATTGCGGCGCCACAGGACGCTGCGCGGCACGCCTGCACTGACCTCGATCTCATCGGTCCGACCCGAGGCGAAGCTGTGGACCGCTTCGCGGTCGTCCGCCATCTGCCGCGCGTTCCAACCCTTGAAGTACTCGCCGCTGGCGGTGAGCCAGAACCATCGTTCGATGGCGTCGTACTGGGCTGCTGTGGCCTTCGGTACCTGGCGGAAGATCTCGACCAGGACCGCGAACTGGTTGTAGTAGGGCAGGGCAGTAGCACGGGGCGTACGGACATGCGTGGTCAGGAAGTCGACCGCGAGCTTGGATGCTTCGACGGCGGCCTTAACCGCCTCCTCCAGTTCATCCTTGCTCAGATGCCGCAGCTGGTTCATGTCCTCACGAGAAAACCCAAACCCGGCAGCGGCGGAGATTGTGCGCAGCATGGTCTTCGTGTCGACTTTGCCGTACTGCTTCCGGCTCAGGACCTCGAGCAGCTCGTCGATCTCGTCTTTGAGATCGAACTCCGGGCTCCAGGTCGCCGCCCGCATCAGGTCGACGACGGTGAGCGGGGTCGCGGTGCTGTTGATCCGCTCGAAGACCTTCGCAACCTCGGTCGACGGCATGCCCCGGAGGGTGACTACGGCGATCTGATAGTTTGAGAACCGGTTGTACAGCTCCGCGGCCCGCTCCTGCAGGTCCGCGGAGCCGAGCTTCGAAGCGCGGTTGGCGAAGAGGAAGCCGTTGGAGAGCAGCCGGACCGGGATGATGTGCGCGGGCGGGTCCTCCAGCGTATCCGTATGCCTGAACGCCTGCTCTTCGAGATCGTAGACGATGTTCCAGTTGCTTTCGGCGTCACCATCCGGGGCCCAGTGCAGGGCCCCGCAGATCGTCGCCAGTCGCTGCTGTCCATCGAGGATGTAGTTCACCGGATAGCCATGACGGTGTTCGCCGACGGTCAATCCGGCGACCGTGCGCTCACTCGCAAGCTGCTCGGTGCTCTGCCACAGCAGGATGCTGCCGATGGGGTAGTTACGCGCTACGGAGTCGAGCAGATCGAGGATCTGCTGCCGAGTCCAAACGAAGTTCCGCTGGAACTTGGGCAGTACTACATCGCCCTCCAGCACCCGATCGACCACGGTTACCAGTCGTGGCACGCTTGAGTCCGGATCCTGTGCCTGGCGCTTCTGAACAGGAATCGTCGCCAACGCATTCCCCCATCTGAGCAGTTGACGACAGTCTATGAGGCGGCACTGACAACGGTGGTCGCAGCCCGGCACGACGGAAAGGCACTCTGCTGCGCGCGAGTTCGAGACCTCGACTTCGCCAGCCGTGCGGCCTGCGTCGATCCAGGCAGTTGCCTCAGGTGCCCCCTCGGCAGGGCTCACGGGGGATCCGCCAGTGGACACGCAGTGGACGGAAGGACCCGGAAGGATCAGGAAGGCCGGCGCAGAGCCAGAACAGCACAGCGCCTCTGACCTGCGGTTATAGAAAGAACGAGGCAAGAGCGGGGACGGTCGGAAGATCAGAAAGGACTCATAATCCGTCGGTCGTGGGTTCGAGTCCCACCCGCCCCACCGTGCAGGAACGGAACATCACCCGTCCGACCTGCGACAACAGGTGAGCCCCCGCTTCGGCGGGGGCCTTTTTCGTGGGTTCGGGATCGGCTGCTCGGCCATTGCTCGGCCGAGATGCCGGGAGGCGTCGTGGGCCGCGCGGGTCGCCACGATCGAACATCGCGTCGAACGGCGCCCCCGTACGACCCCGGCGTCGATCACCGGGCGCGGCCGAGTGATCCGTATCACGTCGCCGCCCGGGGGCGGTCCTCGCGACGGAGGGGTGGGCCCGCCTCCGCGAGCCCACCCCCGCGCGCCGGAGCGCCTCCGCCCCCCGGGGCCCGCGCGTCAGTCCTCCAGGTCGGCGATCACCAGCGCGACGATCTCCCCGGAGAACTCCTCGTCGCCGTCCTGGTCCCGCAGCATCACCTCGGCGTTGACGGTGACCCTGCTCCCGGACGGGGTCACGGACAGCTGGATCGACTCCTTGCCGAAGCCGTGGGCCGCCCAGTTGGTGTAGGAGAGGTCGAACGATTGCAGGGCCACGTTGACGACCGGGCCCTGATGCCTGTCGTTGCGAATGGGGGAATGGAATTCCGTCCACTCCGCGTAACGCTGGGTGGCCCGCCCCGGCTTCACGGGGTTGATTTTGATGCTCACCGTACGCATCGCGAGTGCCATCTGCCGTCTCCTCTCGATCGGTGGGGAAGCGCGGCGATCGGTCCGCCGCCTCACGGTTGTCAGACGACCTGGACGGTGCCCTGCCCGGAGAATTCCGCGACCCGGTATTCGACCCCGTGCGGCCCCGGCGACGCGTTGTCGACGACGAGACCGGTCCACATCCAGGCCGTCGCGTTCGGCGCGAGGTTCAGGCGGACATTCCTGACGGTGAGGGTCCTGCGGTCGCTCGACAGATGACCCGAGAACCACACGGTGTCCGACAGGTACAGGCGGCCGTCCTCGAACGTCATGCCGTGCGGTGCCGTGACCGTGACGGTCGTGCTGTGGACGGTCTCGGCCCCCACGTTCCGTACCGACACCGGCGGATACACGTAGTCGCCCCGCCCGGCCGTCCTGGTCCCGGCGCCCCTCACCTCCAGCGACCCGGCCTCGGCGCCGTCCTCCAGATCGGCCACGACCAGCGCGGTGATCCTCCCGGAGAACTCGTCGTCGCCGTTCTCGTCGCGCAGGGTCACTTCGGCCGTGACGGCGACCTTGCTCCCCGACGCGCTCGCCGACAGCCTGACCGTCTCCCTGCCGAAGTTGTGCGCGGCCCAGTCCGTGTACGAGAGGTCGAACGACTGCAGGACGACGTCGACGACAGATCCCTGACGGCTGTCCCGACGAACGGCCGTGGGAAACTCCACGTATTCCGTGAAGCGATACGTGCTTCTGTCCGGCCGCATCTGGGGAATGGCTATCGTCGCCGTCCGCATTGCCAATGCCATGCTTCACTCCTGCCCGCTCGATGAAACAGCCGGCCGGCACAGTGCGACCGGCGTTTCTGACGGTCGGTCGAACGTCGATGTTGCGTGCGCGCCGGACACCGTCGCAACCTCGCCCTCGCCCCAGGGACAACTTTCAGCCCACATGAAACCGACTGTCGGCATCGACCCCGCGGCGCGGCGAGGAGGCCGCGAGTCAAAAGAGAGTCTCGGGCCATGGCGCGGTGCGGTTGCGTTGCTACAGTCAGCCATGGAGCTGTCTGTGCATCGCGTCCCCGCTCGCGATCCGGGGCCACGCGGTGCGGAGGGGGGATTGGGGGATGGCCGCTTCCGCACGGGGCTGCGATTCGGGCACCGACGACGTCGCGCTCGCCCTCTATCTGGCGCTGCGCGCCCAAGGCCCCTGCACTCCCGACAAGGCCGCCGCCGAACTGGGGCTCGGCGCCCCCGAGGCCCGGGCCGGCTGGGCCGAGCTCCGGGAGCTGGGCCTGGTCAGGGCCGGGCGGTACTCCCAGGAAGTGGACTGCGTGGAGCCGGACACCGCCCTGATGGGGCTGCTCGACCGCCAGCGCGCCGCCCTGCGCGCCCAGTCCGAGGAACTCGCCGCGATCGTCCGCGCCGCCGAGTCGCTCACCGGCCGCTACCGCCCCGCCGTACTGCGCGACACCGCCGAGGTCGAGGTCGAGGTCATCAGCGGCGCCCGCCGCAAACAGCAACTGCTCGGCGAGTTCTCCGACCTGCTCCAGCACAGCACCAGCTCCATGCACCCGGGGCCGCTGCCGCCCGCCGAGGTGCTCACCCGCTCCCTGGAGATCGACGGACGCCTCGTCCAACGGGGCATCCAGGTCCGCGCGATCTACACCCAGGGCGTCAGCTCCGCGCCCCGCCAGCGCAAGTACCTGGGCGCCCTGTCCGCCGCCGGCGTCGAGGTACGGCTCGCCCCGCAGGTGCCGCTCGATCTGATCGTCGGCGACTCCAGCACCGCCATCCTGCCCGCGTACCCCGACGAGCCCGCCGACGCGGTGATCCTGGTTCGCGGCCCCGCCCTGGTCCGGTCCTATGTGGCCCTGTACGAGGACTGCTGGCTCCGCTCGGTGGCGTACCAGGGGCACTGCGACGAGTCGGAGGGCTGCGCCGACCAGCTCACCGAACAGCACCGCACCACGATGAGATTGCTCGCCAACGGGCTCACCGACGAGCGCATCGCCCGTAAACTCGGAGTATCCCTGCGCACGGTGAGCCGTCTCGTGTCGGAGGTCATGCGCCATCTGGACGCCGAGAGCCGGTTCCAGGCGGGGGCGCTGGCGGCCGCACAGGGACTGATCTGACCTGCGGATTCACGCCATGGCGTGGATTCGCAGGCGCGAGGTCTGGTTCGCTTGCGCGGCTGGAGGCACCCTGACACCTACCCGAGGCCGCGACCCCGGCCCAAGGCCTCACCGCTCGGTAACCCGCGGACCCGCAGAGAAGGAACACGATGTCGCCCACACGGCACCTGATCAAGATCTCCGCAGTCGCAGCCCTGGTCATCGGTCTCTCCACGGGCGCCGGCGCCGCGTACGCGGCCACCCTCGACACCTCCGCGGCACCGGCCACGACCGATGCCCGGTCCACCACGGATGTCCGTCCCGGCGGCTCCGGCGACGACATATGGTGGCCCAGCTCGGCCCGGCCCCAGCAGGACGGCGGGTCCGGCCCCGACGACATCTGGTGGCCCTGACGCGCCGTCACCGCCGGGCGGGCGGGCGCTGACCGGCCGTCCGGCTCTCTGCGATCTCTGCAACCCCAGGGCCCCTGTTCGGCGCGGTACGGCTCGTGGCTGTTGGCCACGGGGCGTACCGCGCCGTTGTGCGGTGTCCGGCTGCGCGCTTTTTGTGTACGGCTGTGGGTACGGCTCGTGCTGCGGCTGCGGCTGCGGCTGCGTGCGGGCCGCTCCGCTCCGCTCCGACCATGGTGAAACCGGTGGTTGGTCCGCGGCGGGGGTTCCGCGGACCAACCACCGGGGGCGCTCGGGACGCCCCGGCGAGGGGTCTAGGTGAGGTGGCGCAGGGTGCGCGTACGGGACGCCGCGCGCACCGAGCCGCACACCAACTCGTCCATCTCCGCCGCGGCGTCGCGCGCCGCGCAGTGGTCCGCCAGCCAGTCGGCGTGCCGGCGGAGGAAGGCCGCGAGGGCCGGCACGGTGCGTCTGGGCGGCGTCGCCGCCAGGCTGTCCACGACCAGCTCCGCCCAGGCGGCGAGCGTGCCGCGGATGGCCGCGCGCGCCTCCACGGCGTCGGCGGTCGCCGCGAGGTCCGGCGCGGGGCCGGGGCCGCGCCCGACTCCTGGGGGTGCCGGGACCAGCGAGGCTTCCAGCTCGTCGTAGATCGCGGGCAGTGCGACGAGGTGATTCTCGAGCCGGTCCCGGCACGATCTGCACAGACCGGTGTCCGCTGAACCGCAGCGGTGTCGCCCGGCCCGGAAATCGAGGTGGGGCATGTCCTGCTGAGGCACGTTTCGTGGGCGTTGCATGTCCTGCACGGCTGATCCCCCATCCGTCGCCGCGGTGACGGATGAAAGCCAATCAAATGAGGGAAGGTGCCAACAATAAGTCCTGAATTGCTGGAGTACGCCATGGCGTAAGCGCGCCAGTCGCCCTCCGGGCGGGTTGGCGCGACGTCCACGTTGTGGGTCGTCCCTGACGTGACCGTCGCCGTCTTTCCGGCCTCCGGCCGGGGATCTTTTCCCGCGCGTCGCCCTCCGGGCCGGTTCGCGCGACGACCACGGTCACGTTGCCTGTGACGTGAGCGCGTTTGCCCGCGCCTTCGGGGCGGGGACCACCACCTCAGCCCGGCCGTAGGCCGGGGGGACCACCCCGCCCCTTCGGGGCGAAGCCCCATTTCCCGCCCCGCAGGGGCGGGACTCGTTTTCCCCCGCCTTCGGCGCGGAGCCCCCCCGTCCCCGGCCGTAGGCCGGGGCTTTTTCCCGCCCCTTCGGGGCGGGGGTGGTGGGTTGCGGTCGTGCGCTCTGTTCGTGGGTGGTGTCGGTGCCGCGCCGGGGTACCTCCTCGGCGGCGCACCGTGCGGGTTGTGTTTCGGCTCTCCCTGGGGAGATGTGCGCCGCGCTGCGGGGGCACCCCGCCACGTCCCCTCGGGCCGGTAGCGCGTCGCGCCCGCGGTAGGGGGGTGGTCGTAGCTGGTTGCGGCCGGCCCTCTGCTTCCGGCCCGTTTTCTTTTCTCCGGCGAAGCCGGAGCTGTGGCGGCAGGTCGCGAGCACGGCTCAGCCAGACACGCAGGGAGTGCGTAACCCCCACCCAGCTTTGTGCGCCCGAACCGGCCGGAGGGGACGTAGCGGGGTGCCCCCGCAGCGCGGCGCACGAAACGGCGAGAAAGCCGAACACACCACGTACACGTGCGCCGCCGAGGAGGTACCCCGGTGCGGCACCGACACCACCCAGCAACCGGGCGCGCAAACACCACCCCACC
>NZ_JBPQTV010000143.1:0-15636 GCF_051386515.1 Streptomyces sp. URMC 123
CCCCGGTGCGGCACCGACACCACCCACGGACAGAGCGCACGACCGCAACCAACCACCCCCCGCCCCGAAGGGGCGGAAAAGCAGCGTCGGTCACGTCACGGACGAGCCACAACGGGGACGTCGCGCCAACCGAGCCGGAGGCTAACCCGCTCGGCGGTGGGATTTCGCCCGCGCCCGCTTCTCCACGTACATCCGCTGGTCCGCCGACGCCAGCACCTCCTCCGCCGACATCCCGCACGCCGCCCAGCCGATGCCGAAGCTCGCCCCGACCCGTACCCCGCGGCCGTCCACCCGGATCGGCGGAATGATCGCGTTGCGCAACCGCACCGCGAGGTCCTGCGCGTCGGCGCGGCCGAGGCCGTCGGCGAGGACGACGAACTCGTCGCCGCCCAGCCGGGCCACCGTGTCGCCCTCGCGGACGCCGTTGGCGAGGCGCCGGGCGACCTCGATCAGGACAGCGTCCCCCGTGTGGTGACCGAACCGGTCGTTGATCGACTTGAAGCCGTCGAGGTCGCAGAAGAGGACGGCGAGCCCCTTCGTGCCGTCGTCCTCCTCGCCCTCGGGCGCGACGGCGTGCACATGGTGGTGGTCGTAGCCGCCCACGCCGACGGCCGGCGGCCCGCCGAAGGGCGCGTCGAAGCCGTCGTTGCGGAACCCGTGCTCGTCGGTGTCGTCGTCGCCGCCGGCCGCCGTGCCGTCGTCGTACGCGCCCCCCGCCCCGTACGCGCCACCGCCGGGGCCGGCCGGCCCGCCGCCCGCGTACCCGCCGTCGGTGAGCGCGCCGGTCGTCCCGTAGCCGCCGTAGCCGCCGAACCCGTCGAGCCCGGGGTCGGCGCCGTACGGGCCGGCCGCGTCCGCGGCGGCGCCGGGCCCGCCGAGGGGCCGGTCGCAGAGCCGGCTGCTGAGCCGGGCCCGCAGCTCGGCGCTGTTGGGCAGGCCGGTCAGGGAGTCGTGGCTGGCGCGGTGGGCGAGCGCGAGCTCGTGCCGCTTGCGCTCCTCGATGTCCTCCACGTGGGTGAGGAGGAAGCGCGGCCCGTCGGCGGCGTCGGCGACGACGGAGTTGCGCAGCGAGACCCACACGTAGGAGCCGTCGCGGCGGGCCAGCCGCAGCTCGGCCCGCCCGCCCTCGGCGGAGGTGCGCAGCAGGGTCCCGATGTCCTCGGGGTGGACGAGGTCGGAGAAGGAGTAGCGGCGCATCGCGGACGCGGGCCGGCCGAGCAGCCGGCACAGCGCGTCGTTCGTGCGCAGCAGCCGCCCGTGCTGGTCGCCGCCCATCTCGGCGATGGCCATGCCGCTGGGCGCGTACTCGAACGCCTGTCGGAAGCTCTCCTCGCTCGCGCGCAGCGCCTGCTGCTCGCGCTCCAGCCGCACCAGGGCGCGCTGCATGTTGGCGCGCAGCCGGGCGTTGCTGATCGCGATGGCGGCGTGGAAGGCGTACATGCTGAGCGCCTCGCGCCCCCAGGGGCCGGGCCGCCGCCCGTTGCGCGGCTTGTCGACGGAGATCACGCCGAGCAGTTCGCCGTTGCTGGCGTACATGGGCGCGAGCAGGCGGTCCATGGGGTGCCACTCGTCGGCGAACCGGGGCTCGGGGCCGCCGGGGTGCCACTGCGGCACGTCGTCGTCGTCGAGGACCCAGCCCTCGGTGTGCGGGATGAAGCGCAGCTCGCCCCAGCGCACGCCCATGCTCAGGCGCCGCTCCCAGGCGGCGCGGGAGCCCACCCGGCCGGCCATGAGCGCCTCGGCGCCCGCGCTGCCGGCGACGGCGGCCACGACGAGGTCGCCGTCGGGGCGCACCAGGTTGACCGCCGACAGTTCATAGCCGAGGCCGGTGATCACGCCGTCCGCGACGGTCTGCAGGGTGTCCGCCAGGCTGCGGGCTGTGTTGAGGTCCGCGACGACATGGTGCAACTGCCGCAGGGTCGCAAGACGGACATACGGTTCCGACTCGGTCTCCATCGCTCGCTCTCCCCGAGACCTCGACAGCTACTCCAGGTTTCTTGTCGTCCGATTTCCACGGCCACTGAATCACAGCGAGCTGCTCACTCGGTACACAGGGTCAACAATTAACGCCTCGTGTGACTCAAGTCACAAGAAGTGATGAGGAGTTGGCGGCACGGGAGCGGAGTGGGGCGCGGTGTTCTCCACTTGTCGAAGGCCAGGGGCGGGGCGCGGGCGGCGGGGCGGCCCCGCCAGCTGGGAGGGACCTATGGCCTAGGGCGGGTGCCGGGGGCCCCGCTGGTCCCGGGGTCCGATGCGGAGGGCGCGGGGGCGCGGTTAGCGTTCCCGTGTGCTGCCCAAGATTGTCACCGCCGATCACGCCGGCTCCGATGCCGGTACCGCTCCCTCCGCGGGCCCTGCTGCGGGCCCTGCCGTGGGCCCGGGCATGGGCCCTGCCGCGGGTCTCGCTGCGGGCCCCGCCGCGGGTCCCGCCGCCGGCGGGGGGTCCGCCGCCGATGGAGGGCCCGTGGTCGCCGCCGCGCCCGTACCCGCCGTCCCGGCCGCCCCGCGCGGCGCGGTGGCCCATGCTGAGGGAGTGAGCGAGGACGAGTTCCGTGCCGCCATGTCCCGGCTGGCGGCGGGAGTGGTGCTGGTGACGGCGCACGACCCGGAGGACGGGCCGCGCGGCGAGGACGTCGGCATGACCGCCACCGCGTTTCTGTCGGTGTCGCTGGACCCGCCCCTGGTGATGGTCAGCGTGCGCAACGAGTCGCGGATGGACGAGCTGCTGGAGCGGCAGCCCCTGTGGGCGGTGTCCGTGCTGTCGGAGAGCCAGCGGCACGTGGCCGGCCGGTTCGCGATGAAGGGGCGGGTCAGCGACCGGCTGCTGTTCGAGGACCTGGCGTACGTGCGCGGCGAGGCGGCGGGCGCGCCCCTGATCGGCGGCGCGCTGGCGGTGCTCGAGTGCCGTACGGAGCAGCGGGTGACGGCCGGGGACCACACGCTGGTGGTGGGGCGGGTGCTCACGGCGCACTCGCCCAGTACGGAGGGCGGGCCGCTGATGTACTTCCGGGGGCGGTACCGGCGGCTGGCTTGAGCCGGGGCCGTACGGGTCCGTACGTCGTACGGGGGCGGTGGTGGTCCGTACGAGGAGGCGCGCGGGTGGTCCGACGGGCCCCCCGCGCCCGTCGGACCGTACGGCCACCGGCGCTCCCCCGTGCCGGCGCCGGTGGCCCTCCCCGCGGTTCAGCCCCAGTCGCGACCGCTGCGGCCGCGCTTGGTCTCGGCCCGCTGCTTCTTCTCGCGCAGCCGGCGCTCATTGATGCCGCGGGGGATCTTCGTGGCGCGCCGCGGCTTCGGCGGCGGCGCCGTGGCCTGCGCCAGGAGTGCCGCCAGGCGTACGGCGGCGGTCTCCCGGTTGCGCCACTGGGAGCGGTGTTCCGAGGCCCGTACGGAGATCACCCCGTCGACCAGCCGGTCCGCGAGGCGCTCCAGCGCCCGCTCCTTCCACACCGGGGGCAGCGCGTCGGTGCGCGCCAGGTCGAAGCGGAGCTCCACCTGGCTGTCGCTGGTGTTGACGTGCTGGCCGCCGGGTCCGGAGGAGCGGGAGAAACGCCACATGAGCTCGGACTCCGGCAGGGAGACCGAACCGCGGATGACGTGAGGACCGGACATGCGGTCAATGATTCCGCCTCCGGCGGGCGGTCGTCACCCGGTTTTCGGGCCGGGGCGCGGTGGGACGGCGCCGGGGCGCGGCGGGGGACGCCAGAGAAACGTAAAGAAAGTAAAGAGATCTGGAACCTCTCCGTGCCGGACAGGCGTTGTGCAGGGTGACGGTAGCTTCGTCCTCAGCACGGAGCCCGAGCACGATCGACGAGGAAAGGGACATCTCCCATGGCTGTAAGCCTGTCCAAGGGCGGCAACGTCTCACTGACCAAGGAGGCTCCCGGCCTGACCGCCGTCACCGTCGGCCTCGGCTGGGACGTGCGCACCACCACCGGCACCGACTTCGACCTCGACGCCAGTGCCATCGCCGTCAACCCCGGTGGCAAGGTCGTCTCGGACAGCCACTTCGTCTTCTTCAACAACAAGGCGACGCCGGACCAGACGATCGTCCACACCGGTGACAACCGGACGGGTGAAGGCGAGGGCGACGACGAGCAGATCAACGTGAACCTCGCGGGCCTCCCCGCGGACGTCGACAAGATCGTCTTCCCGGTCTCGATCTACGACGCGGAGTCCCGCAGCCAGAGCTTCGGCCAGGTGCGGAACGCGTACATCCGGATCATCAACCAGGCGGGCGGCGCGGAGATCGCGCGCTACGACCTGAGCGAGGACGCGGCGACGGAGACGGCGATGGTCTTCGGCGAGCTGTACCGCCACGGGGCGGAGTGGAAGTTCCGCGCGGTGGGCCAGGGCTACGCGTCGGGCCTCGCGGGCATCGCCCAGGACTTCGGCGTCAACGTCTGACCCACCCCGGCGGGCGGATCGCCCACCCCAAGGGGCCAGACCTCCGGTCTGGCCCCTTCCTGTTGCCCCGGCCCTGCCGGCAGCGATTTATGCGACAACGCGAATACGGGCGTCGCCGCATGGACGACCGCGGCGACGCTTCCGTACCGTCGTGGCGACGCCTCGGAAGAGGCCTGCGCGAGGGGGTTCACCATGGCTCGTGAGGAACTGACCCGGCTCACCGGCAACGGCAACGGTGAGTGCAGTCAGAACGACTGCCCGAACGTCTACAGAACCGCATCCGGCTCCTTCGTCGTCCAGGGAAACCCGTGCGACGTGTTCGTCCCGCCGAAGGGCGAGAGCCTCGTGGAGATTCCCGAATCGGTGTTCCGGGAGGCCGTCCGTGCTCTTGGATGGTGAGGCGTGGCACGCGAAATTCCGGGACTTCGCTCGGGAGGCGTGGCGGCTCGAAACCCTGCCCGTGTACAAGGTTCCGCAGGAAGAGGAACGGTTTCAGGCCTTTCTCGCCGGCCGGCGCGTCGATCCCCATCCGGACGCGAATGAGTACGCGGAGGACCTGGAGCGGGTGCGCCGGGAGGGCAAGAGCAAGGGACGCGTACACGTCGTCACACGCCCACTGTCGGACTATCTCCGGTTCGAGTTCATGTGCTACCGGCCTCACGTCCGGGCCGGCGAGGACATCCGCATCATGGATGTGACCGATCGGCACAACCCTCTGGCCGGCGTCCAGGATTTCTGGATGTTCGACAGGTCGGACGTCGTTCTCATGAACTACGCGGCGGACGGCACCCAGATCAACAGGGAAGTGTACGAAGGGGACGTGGCCCCCTTCCTCGAATACCAGCGCATCGCGCTGGCCGAGTCGGTTCCCTTCGAGGAGTACGTGAAGGGCCTTGACGTTTGACCCGGACGCGTTGGGTCGGTCGAAGGCCGATCTGGCCGAAACCCTCAGGACGCTCCGTAAGCGAGCCGGGCGCACGCAGGCCTGGCTCGCCCGGCGTTGCACCATGTCCCAGACGAAGATCAGCAACATCGAGAGCGCGAAGCTGACGCCGCGACTTGCGGACGTGGAGCTGATCCTGCGGGCACTGGAGGCCCCGCCCGACCTCGTCACCCAAATGGCCGCCCTGACCCGCATCGCCCATACCGAGTGGCAGGATGTGTGGTCACAACGGCGGACGGGCCTGGAGAAGAAGCAGAACGAACTGGCCGGGTTCGAGAAGACCTCTTCGGAGTTCCGCTACTTTCTGCTCTCGATGGTGACCGGCCTGTTGGCCACGCCCGAATACGTCAGAGCCAGCCTCGCCCATGTTCCCGGCGATCAGAGCAAGGCCATCGCGAAGAAGCTGGAGCGGCAAGCGGTCCTTCACGACACGTCGAAACACTTCACGTTCATTCTGACCGAGCAGGCCGCCAGATGGCCCTTCCTCCCCGCCCTGGCCATGGCCATGCAGATCGACCGGTTGATATCCGTGAGCCTCCTGCCCAATGTACGGCTGGGAGTCATCCCGCTGGACGGCCATGTGCCGGTGTGCGCGCTGAACACCTTCACCGTCTACGACGCCCGGATAGCGACGGTGGAGACGTCGACCGGGGCGATGATTTTCCGCGACCACCGGGACGTGTCCGCCTACGTGAGCGAATTCGCGGAGTACGAGGGCCACGCCCTCTTCGACGAACCGGCCAGGGAACGCCTGTCGGCATGGGCCGACCAGTTCCGCTCATGAACTTTACCTGACAACGCGAATAACGGCGCTCTCCGGCGCCTTTCGGGTGGACCATTGTCTCCCACGGAAAACCGAATTCGGGGAGGCAGCGGAAATGACCGACGCACGATCGAGGGTGCCGGCGGGCGTTCGTACGGATGGGGCGTCCCGGACGCCGGAGGCGGCCCCCGGGTGTGGCGTGTGCGCCGCCCTCGTCGCGCAGCGCGCCGCCGCGCTGGCGAACGGTGACCACGCCGCCGCGGCGGGCCGCGGCGCGGAGATCGCCGCTCACGGGGAGGGGCACTGACATGCCCCTCCCCATGCCGCAGTGGCGCGAACGCTGGCAGCGGGCCGACCGCGCCGCGGACGCGCTCCGCGGAGCCCTGGCCGCGCTCGGCGTTCCCCGGTCCGCCCACGGCCCCATCCGCGGCGTCGTCACCCACCAGGGCCATGTCCTCGTGGACGTGGGCATGCTCCGGGAGGACGCGGCCGCCGCGGTGGCCGCGGCCCTGAGTCCGGGGCCACCGCACAACGCCCCCGCGCACGGCCACGGTGAGGACCGCGGCGGGGCGGCGGCCCCCGCGTGACGTACGGGGCCGCATGACGTACGCCCCGCGTGCGCCGCACCCACCGCGCCCCGCGCCGGCACTACCGTGCGGCGCATGAGACTCGAGACGCTGACCGTCGACGAGAAGGACGAGCACGGCGTGCCCGCGCCGCTGCTCGACGAGCTGACCGCGCTCTACCGGTCCGACCCGGTCTACCAGCGCATCAGCGGCGACTTCCCCGACCCGGACGACATCCGCCCGGAACAGGTCGCGGCGAGCCTCTCCCAGGAGCTGGCGCACCCCGCCACCGAGGTGCTGCTCGCCCGCGACGGCCACCGGCTCGTCGGGGTCGCCATCACCCTCGCCGAGCACCCCGAGGTGGACGACCCCGACCCGTGGATCGGCCTGCTCATGGTCCACGGCCAGGAGCAGCGCACGGGGTACGGGCGCGAGCTCGCCCGCCTGGTGGAGGACCGGCTGCGCGCGGAGGGCCGCACGGCGGTGCGGCTCGCGGTCCTGGAGACCAACGCCCGCGCCCTGGCGTTCTGGGCGGCGCTGGGCTACGAGGTCGTCGACCACCGCCGCGACCGCCGCCACGGCCGCCCCTGCGCGGTGCTCCGCAAGTCCCTCTAGGCTCCGCCGAGTCCACGCCCCCCGGGTCCGGAGGGGCGTCACAGGCATGCTCGCCCCCGGGTCGCGCCGCACTCAACCCGGGCCCCCGACACGCCCGTTGATGATCCCGCAATGTCCCGATTAACGAACCTCATGGTTCATCAAACGAACATCCTTCGGTTAAATCCTTGTCACAGACCTGTCAGAAACGGTCGATCGCTGGCACTCTCGGCTCACTGCCTCGCAGCTCACCACAGGCAGCTCTCGTTTCGCTTGCGCACTTCGCACCACTCCTGCTCAACCCCCCACTCGGGCCGCCCCCACAGCGGCCCCGCATCGAGGAGAAAACGAGTGAGTCGGCTGTCCACCGCTCCGCAGAAGAACGCCCGCAGATACACCCTCCGCGCCGCCGCGCTGGTCGCCTCCGCCGCCATGGTCGCGGTGGGCGTGCAGGCCGGGTCCGCCACCGCCGGCACGGACCGCGCCGCCGGGGCCTCGGCGGAGAAGCTGTCCGTCACCGCGTACGCCGCCGCCGTCAAGGAGGCCCAGGCGGACGCGCCGGCCGAGGCCAAGTCCCTCGGCCTGGGCGGCAAGGAGAAGCTCGTCGTCCGTGACGTCGTCCAGGACGCGGACGGCACCGTCCACACGCGCTACGAGCGCACCTACGAGGGCCTGCCGGTCCTCGGTGGCGACCTCGTCGTCCACGAGAAGAAGAACGGCTCGCGCAGCGTGGACAAGGCCACCGAGGCCTCCATAGCCGTGCCCAGCACCGAGGCCGCGCAGCCCGCCGCCGCCGCGGAGAAGGCCGCGCTGAAGGCCGCCGAGTCCGTGCACGCCGCCAAGGACGCCGAGGCCGAGAAGGCCGCCAAGGCCGCCGGCAGGAGCGCCGCCCCCCAGGGCATCGCCGCCAACGGCGCCGACTCCCACGACGAGAAGATCACCGCCGAGCGTGCCCCCCGCAAGGTGATCTGGGCCGCCTCCGGCGCCCCCGTCCTCGCCTGGGAGACCGTCCTCACCGGCACCCAGCACGACGGCACCCCGAGCCGCCTCGTGGTCGTCACCGACGCCGCCACCGGCAAGCAGCTCTTCACCAACGAGCAGATCAAGACGGGCACCGGCACCGGCCAGTACAGCGGCAAGGTGAACCTGGGCACCACCCGCAGCGGCAGCTCGTACAACCTCACCGACGGCGCCCGCGGCGGCCACAAGACGTACGACCTGCGCCAGGGCACCTCGGGCAAGGGCACGCTGCTCACCGACACCGACGACGTCTGGGGCGGCGGCCGGCAGAGCGCCGCCGTCGACGCCCACTACGGCGCCGCCGCCACCTGGGACTTCTACAAGAACGTCCTCGGCCGCAACGGCATCGAGAACAACGGCACCGCCTCCTACTCGCGGGTCCACTACGGCAGCAACTACGTCAACGCCTTCTGGGACGACAGCTGCTTCTGCATGACCTACGGCGACGGCGAGGGCAACTCCAAGCCCCTGACCTCGCTGGACGTGGCCGCGCACGAGATGAGCCACGGCCTGACCTCCGCCACCGCCAACCTCAACTACAGCGGTGAGTCCGGCGGCCTCAACGAGGCCACCTCCGACATCTTCGCCGCCGCCGTGGAGTTCTACGCCAACAACCCGGCCGACCCGGGCGACTACCTCGTCGGCGAGAAGATCAACATCAACGGCGACGGCACCCCGCTGCGCTACATGGACAAGCCCAGCAAGGACGGCGCGTCCAAGGACTTCTGGTACTCCGGCCTCGGCAACGTGGACGTCCACTACTCCTCGGGCCCGGCCAACCACTTCTTCTACCTGCTGAGCGAGGGCAGCGGCGCCAAGACCGTCAACGGCGTCTCCTACAACAGCCCCACCGCCGACGGCTCCACGGTCACCGGCATCGGCCGGGACAAGGCCACCAAGATCTGGTACAAGGCGCTCACCACGTACATGACCTCGACCACCGACTACAAGGGCGCGCGGGCCGCGACCCTGAAGGCGGCCGGCGACCTGTACGGGACCACCGGCGCCGAGTACAAGGCGGTCGCCACCGCCTGGGCCGCGGTCAACGTGAAGTAAGGCGGAGCGCGCGGTCGCGCACCGGCGAAACGAGACGCACGGCGGCCACGAGCCCGCCACCATGTCTCGGGAGCGACGCTGCCCGCGGGGCCCGGTGGACGCCCGGCCCACCCCCGTACGAGAGTGGCTTCCGCACAACAGACCCGCAGTTGAACAGGCAGTTGAACAGGGCGAGAGGCAGTCAGATGGCTCAGCGTGTACGGGGTGTGGTGGCACCCGGCAAGGGCGAACCGGTCCGGGTCGAGACGATCCTGGTGCCGGACCCGGGGCCGGGCGAGGCCGTGGTGAAGGTCCGGGCCTGCGGCGTCTGCCACACCGATCTGCACTACCGCGACGGCGGGATAGGCGACGACTTCCCCTTCCTCCTCGGGCACGAGGCCGCGGGCGTCGTGGAGGCCGTCGGCGAGGGCGTCGTGAACGTCGCCCCCGGCGACTTCGTGATCCTCAACTGGCGCGCGGTGTGCGGCCAGTGCCGGGCCTGCCGCCGCGGCCGCCCCTGGTACTGCTTCGCCACCCACAACGCCGCCCAGCCCATGGTCCTGGCCTCCGGCCCCGGCGAGGGCACGGCGCTCACCCCCGCCCTCGGCATCGGCGCCTTCGCCGAGAAGACGCTGGTGGCGGCCGGGCAGTGCACCAAGGTCGACCCGGCGGCCTCCCCCGCCGCGGCCGGCCTGCTCGGCTGCGGCGTGATGGCCGGCCTCGGCGCCGCGCTCAACACGGGCGGTGTGGGACGCGGCGACTCCGTCGCCGTGATCGGCTGCGGCGGCGTCGGCAACGCGGCCGTCGCCGGCGCCCGGCTGGCCGGCGCGGCGCGGATCATCGCCGTCGACCTCGACGAGCGCAAGCTGGAGCAGGCCCGCGGCCTGGGCGCCACGCACACGGTCCACGCCGGCCGGGCCGACGTGGTGGCCTCCGTCCAGGAGCTCACCGGCGGCCACGGCGCGGATGTGGTGATCGACGCGGTGGGCCGCCCGGAGACGTACCGGCAGGCGTTCTACGCCCGCGACCTCGCCGGCACGGTGGTGCTGGTGGGCGTGCCCACGCCCGAGATGAAGCTGGAGCTCCCGCTGCTCGACGTGTTCGGGCGCGGCGGCGCGCTGAAGTCCTCCTGGTACGGGGACTGCCTGCCGGAGCGGGACTTCCCCGTGCTGATCGACCTCTACCTCCAGGGCCGGCTCGACCTGGACGCCTTCGTCAGCGAGACCATCGCGCTCGACGACATCGAGGAGGCGTTCGAGAAGATGCGGCGGGGGGACGTGCTCCGGTCGGTGGTCGAGCTCTGACGCCGGGGCCGGCCGGCCCCGGTCGCTCGTCGTGTCCCGGTGCCGCCTTCTGACACCATCGGGGGGTGATCGACCTCGGCTACTCCCTCTCCCCCCGCTTCCCCGACCCCACGCACACGGACTACCGCACGGCGGACGTTCGTACGCTTCGTCACGATTTGTTCTGCGGTGACGTGTACATCGCCGACACCGTGGCGGACCGCGAGTTGTCCACAGCCTGGGGATGGGTGCCGGTGCTCGACTTCGCGTGGGCCCTGTGCGACATCGTCGAGCAGCTCGATCGCGACCCCCGGGGCAGCCGCTCGAACAAGCCGCAGTACGCGGAGCTGGACTTCACGGAGTCCACGGACCGGCTGCGGTTCGAGCGGCGCTTCGGGTGGGTCGACATCACGGCGGACTGGCAGCCGGCCGAGGAGCCGCCGCTGACGTTCAACCACCGGGCGCTGCGCCGCGAGGTCCGCGACTTCCTCCACGACGTGATCGCGGACCTCACGGACATGCATGACGCGCTCGCGGAGAACCCGGTGATCTGGGACCTGCAGTCCCGCTTCCCCCGCGTCTGACCGCGCACCCGGGCCGACCCCCGCGCCGCTTTCCCCCGCGTCCGGCCGCGCCCTGCCGCGCCCCCGGGCCGGTGGCTGCCTATGCTGGCCGGATGTCGAACGCCCGCCCGAACCCGGCGGGCGCAGAACGGAAGACGAGGACGCACGCCATGGCCACCGCCGCTCTCCGTACCGCCGTCGTCACCGGAGCGAGCAGCGGCATCGGTGCCGCCACCGCCCGCCGGCTCGCCGCCGAGGGCTACCACGTCGTCCTCACCGCGCGCCGCGCGGACCGCATCGAGGCGCTCGCCGCGGAGCTGACGGCGGCCGGCCACGAGGCCACGGCGTACGCCCTCGATGTCACCGACCGGGCCGCGGTCGACGCGTTCGCCGCCTTCCTGGACCGCTTCCCCTCCGTGAACGTGCTGGTCAACAACGCGGGCGGCGCGCTCGGCGCCGACCCCGTCGCCACCGGCGACCCGGACGACTGGCGCCGGATGTACGAGGTGAACGTCCTCGGCGTGCTGCACACCACGCAGGCCCTGCTGCCCGCGCTCACCGCGAGCGGCGACGGCACGGTGGTCGTGGTCTCCTCCACGGCCGGCCACGGCGTGTACGAGGGCGGGGCGGGCTACGTCGCCGCCAAGCACGGCGCGCACGTGCTCGCCGAGACCCTGCGGCTGGAGATCGTCGGCCGGCCGGTGCGGGTGATCGAGATCGCGCCCGGCATGGTGCGGACGGACGAGTTCGCGGTGACCCGCTTCCGGGGCGACCAGGAGAAGGCCGCGCGCGTCTACGAGGGCGTCGCGGAGCCGCTCACCGCGGAGGACGTGGCCGACACGATCGGCTGGGCGGTCACCCGCCCCCCGCACGTGAACATCGACCTGCTCGTCGTCCGCCCCCGCGCGCAGGCGTCCAACACGAAGGTGCACCGCGAGCTCTGACGCGTCCCCAACACGGCCGTCCCCGAGCCTTGACCTCCAGCTAACTTGAGGTTGTTGAGTGGTTCGTGCCAGCCCCCCACGGGCGCGCATCTCGAACCGTTCACCCTGGAGACCGCCATGCACGCCATCCGCCAGTACGCCTTCGGACCGGCCGAGAACCTCCTCTTCGAGGAGGTGCCCGACCCCACGCCCGGCCCCGGCCAGGTCCGGATAGCCGTGGCCGCCGCGGGCGTGCACCTCGTCGACACGACCATCCGCGCCGGCGTCGCCGGCGGCCCCTTCCCGCTCCCCGAACTGCCCTTCACCCCCGGCCGCGAGGTCGCCGGCAGAGTGGACGCCACCGGCGACGGCGTACCGGAGAGCTGGCTCGGGCGCCGCGTCGTCGCCCACCTCGGCCAGACGAGCGGCGGCTACGCCGAACTCGCCCTCGCCCCCGTCGAGTCGCTGCACCCCCTCCCGGACGGACTGCCCGAGGACCGCGCCGTCGCCATGATCGGCACGGGTCGTACGGCCGTCGGCATCCTGGAGATCGCCGCGCTCACCGCGGACGACGTGGTGCTGGTCATGGCCGCGGCCGGCGGCCTCGGCACGCTCTTCGTGCAGGCCGCGAAGGACGCGGGCGCCACGGTCGTGGGCGCGGCGGGCGGCCCCGCGAAGGTCGACGCGGTGCTCGACAACGGCGCGGACTTCGCCGTCGACTACACCGCCCCGGACTGGACCGAGCGGGTCCGCGCGGCCCTCGGCGACCGCGCGGTGACCATCGCCTTCGACGGCGTCGGCGGCGACCTCGGCCGCGGCGCGCTCGGCCTCGTCGGCCGCGGCGGGCGCCACCTCGTCTACGGCTGGCTGCCGGGCGGCGCCCCCACGGCGACGACGGAGGAGGAACTCGCCCAGCGCGGCGTGACCTCCGAGACGGTGGTCGGCCCCCGCCTGCTCGACCGCCCCGGCGGCCTGCGCGGCCTGGAGGACCTCGCGATGGCCGCGGTGGCCTCGGGCAAGCTCGTACCCGCCCTCACCCGCTTCCCCCTGGCGGACGCGGCCACGGCGCACACGGCGCTGGAGACCCGGGCCACGCAGGGCAAGGTCGTCCTCGTCCCCTGACGACGACGGCGCGGTGGCCCCTCCGGGGCGGGGCTACCGTGGGTGACGTGATGTGGGCGTGGGTCCCCGTCACGTACGGCTGTCGAATTGACCGTTCTTGACGGCGGTCACGAACGCGGACCACGCGTCCGCGCGGAAGAGGAGGGCGGGTCCGTGAGGGTCCTTCGAGTCCCTCACGGGCACGGTCCCGAGGTCGCCTTCGGCGACCTCGATGCATTCGCCGCCGCTTCCGCCACTGTGGCTACTCTTCCGCCATATCGCTGCACTCATATCCGGTTGAGCGGTCATGGTCGAAGTCCTCTGCCGCCGACTCGATGAGGGAGAGGGACGCCTCGCGCGGCAACGCGGCAGCCCTGAGGAAATCGTAGGACTGTTCGCACCGGGCGACTGCCGCCGGATCGTCCACGAGCCGTCCCCAATGGAGGCCTTCGACGTACGCGACCGTCGGAGCGTCCACGAACTCCAGCAAAAACAGGCCGCCCTCCTGCGACGCGTGAGCGCCAACGTCGAACGGCAGCACCTGGGCGTAGATGCGGTCGTCGCGCACCAGCCCTGCGATGTGCCGGAGTTGCTCTGCCATGGCAAGCGCCCCGCCAACCGGCCGCCGCAGCACGTTCTCATCGAGGATCACCCACAACTGCGGGCTCGTTGGATCGGCGAGGAGCCGGGCCCGCTCCATGCGAGCCTGCACTCGCCGTTCGATCTCATCTCGTGGCGCTAGGGGCTCGACAGCACGGAAGACCGCCCTCGCGTAGCTCTCGGTCTGAAGCAAGCCGGTGACGAGCATGGCCGCGTACGAACTGATTCGTACCGCCGAGACCTCCATCTCGGCCACATCGGCGAAGAACTCCGCATGCTTGGACCGCCGTACGGCCGCGCAGTGCCGCTCGAAGTAACCATCCGTGTCGAGCTCGCGATCGATCCGCTGAGCAAGGTCCATGGGCATGCGCCGCATGCCCACTTCCAACTGGCCGATGAACGAACCGCTGACGTAGACCCGCTCACCGAGCTGTGCCTGCGTGAGGCCGGCGGCCTCACGCTGATACCGCAACTCCGCTCCGTAGAACTCGCGGGGCGATGACGGATCAAGATTCTTGGGTGCCGGCACGCCACAACTCCCCTGTCTCTCAACGCGCATAGTTGGACAGCCGCTACTCCCCACCGTAGCCGCGCAGCGCCACAGTGGCACCACTCAGAGTGATGATCCGTGGAAGGCGCAGGGCAATGACGTATCGGACAGGCGCGATCGTGGTGGACACGCGGACCGGCGCGGTGGGGCGGGTGGTCGCCGAGCACGGCGACCAGGCGCTGCTCCGCCCGACCGCCGGGCGGCCCCCGTGGTGGTGCCCGGTCACCGCGCTGCGGCTGGCCAGGGGGCAGGAACGGACGGCCGTACGGGTCCGGCCCGAGGACCGGGTGTGACGGCCCGTGGACGCGACGCCGCGGCGCGAGCCCGACGCGCCACGGGAGAAGGAGCCCGTACCGAAGCCCGGGGCCGTCGTCCGCCTCCCCCCGGGCGCCCCGGTGAAGCCGTGCCCGTTCCCCTGCGCGATCTGCGCCCGCAAGGGCCGCCAGTGATGACCGTCCACGCAAAGCGGTTGATCGCCGGTCCGGGTGGTCCGTGGCCCGTGCGTGCATGCGGTGCGGGGGCGGTGGCGATGCTGCTCGCGACAGTCGTCTCATCCGACGAGCGGGAGAACGCATGAAGTTCATCAAGGCCAGCGGCCTGGCGGCAGTGATCGTGGCGACGGTCGTCGCGGTCGGCGGCCCGGCCGTCGCCCAGGACGGCCCCGGGAACGGCCGGGGTTCCGGCGGAGTACTGACGGGCATCGGCAACAGCACCGCCGACGACAGCGCCAATGCGTGCCGCAGCTTCCTGCAGGTTCTGACCCCCATGGAGTGCGAGGTTCCGCAGGGCGGGCATCAGCCGGCTCGTCACACGGGTGCCTCCGGCGGGGTGTTCACGAATGACGCGAACATGCATGCCTCGCGCGGCAGCAACGCGTGTGGGAGCTCGGTGGCGGTTCTCGCCCCGACGAGTTGTGTCGTGCGGGCGAAGTAATTCAGTCCCGCGCCTTCGGCGCGGGGGTGGTGGGTTGCGGTCGTGCGCTCTGTTCGTGCGGGGGTCGGTGCCGCGCCGGGGTACGGGGTGCCCTCCCGGCGGGTTTGCGCGACGACCACGGTCACGTCGCGTGTGACGTGGGCGCCACAAGCGTCTGCCCGCGCCTTCGGCGCGGGGGTGGTGGGTTGCGGTCGTGCGCCCTGTCCGTGCGGGGGTCGGTGCCGCACCGGGGTACCTCCTCGGCGGCGCACCGTGCGGGTTGTTCTTCGGCTCCCCCCGGGAGCATGTGCGCCGCGCTGCGGGGGCACCCCGCCACGTCCCCTCCGGCCCGTAGAGCGACGCGCCCGCGGTGGGG
>NZ_JBPQTV010000144.1:0-15624 GCF_051386515.1 Streptomyces sp. URMC 123
GCGCTCGCCGTCGGGGTCGCCGCGCCCCCGGCCGCGAGCGCCGCGGGCCCGGGCGGGCACTACGGCCGCGCCGCGCTGGAGGCCGACACCCGTGCCGTGCGCGCCGCCGGCGGCGAGGTACGGGTGCTGGCCGAGGTGAACACCGGCCGGGCCGCGCTCCGCGCCCGCGCCGGCAACGGCACCGCCACTGGCACCGGCACCGGCACCGGCACCGGCACCGGCGAACAGACGCCGTGGAACGCCCAGTTCCGCGCCGCCAGCACGACCAAGACGTTCACCGCCGCCGTCGCGCTGCAACTCGTGGCCGAGGGCAAGCTGTCGCTGACGGACCCCGTCGAGAAGTGGCTCCCCGGCGTCGTCGCGGGCAACGGCAACGACGGCTCCCGGATCACCGTACGGGACCTGTTGCGACAGACCAGCGGGCTGTTCGACTACGTGGACGACGCCGAGCTCCGCCAGGCCCTCGCCCAGGACTTCGAGAAGCACCGCTACGACACCACCGCGCCCGAGCAGTGGGTGGCCGTCGCGATGCGCCATCGGCCGCTCTTCACCCCCGACCCGCGGCGGCCCCGCTGGTCGTACTCCAACACCAACTACCTCCTCGCCGGGATGATCATCGAGAAGGCGGGCGGGCTGCCGTGGCGCGAGCAGGTGGAGCACCGCGTCATCGCCCCGCTCGGGCTGCGCGGCACCCAGGTCACCGGCGCCAACCCGTTCCTGCCCGGACCCCACGCACGCGTCCACGTCCGCACACCCGACGGCGGGCGGCTGGACCTCACCGAGCACACGCTTCAGCACACCGCCGACTCCGCCGTGATCAGCACCACGGCCGACCTCAACACCTTCTTCCGGGCGCTGATGACCGGCGCGGTCGTACCGCCCGCCCAGTTGGCCGAGATGCGGCGGACCGTCTCCCGCGCCGGGGACGCGGACGATCTGGCCGACTGGCCCGAGGGCGGGTACGGGCTCGGGCTGCGCTGGACGCCCCTGTCCTGCGGGGGCGGCTACTGGCACCACGAGGGCGACGGCTACGGCTCCCACACCCGTACCGGGGTCACCCCCGACGGCGGCCGCGCGGTCACGGTCTCGGTCACCAGCGCGGGCGGCACCCCCGACACCCGCACGCTGAACCGGGCGACCCGGCGCCTGGTCGACAACGCCTTCTGCGCGCCGGCCGACCGGCCCTGACGGAGCGGCGGAGGGCGCCCCTGCGCCGGAGGGCGTGACGGAGGTCCAGGGGATTACATCCCTCACGCTCACTCGCGACGGCGGCCTACGCGGCCTGGGCCGTGGCCGCGAGGACGAGTTCGCGCACGGTGACCCGCTGGGGCTGCCGGTAGGCGAAGTCGATCGCCTCGGCCACGTCCTCCGGGGCCAGCACCTCGAGCGAGTCCTTGAAAGCCTGGTAGTCGGCCTTCACCGCCTCGTCGGTGGTGTGCGAGAGCAACTCCGTCTCCACGGCGCCGGGAGCGATGGTGATCACCCGGACGCCGTGCCCGGAGACCTCCTCGCGCAGGCTCTCGGACATGCCGTGCACGGCGAACTTCGTGCCGCTGTAGACGGTGTGGCCGGCGTACGTCTTGCGGCCCGCGACCGAGCTGACGTTGACGATGGTGCCGCGGCCGCGCTCGATCATGCCGGGCAGGACGGCCCGTACGCCGTTGAGCAGCCCGCGCAGATTGACGTCGACCATGCGCTCCCACTCGTCGGCCGGCTGCCGGGCCACGTCCCCCAGCAGCATCACCCCGGCGTTGTTGACGATCAGATCGGCCGGCCCGTACAGCGCCTCGGCCTCCTCCAGCGCGGCGGCCACCGCCTTGGCGTCGGTGACGTCCACGCGGCGGGCGAGCGTGCGGGGCAGGGCGAGCGCCTCGATCCGCTCCACGCGGCGGGCCAACAGCAGCAGTGGGTGGCCGTGGGCCGAGAGGGTCCGGGCGACCGCGGCGCCGATGCCCGAGCTGGCTCCGGTGATGACGGCCAGAGGCTTGTCCGTTCCGCCGGCGGCGCCGGCACCGGCGCCGATCCCGGTGTTCGTGTTCAGGTCGGTGTTCGCGGTGACGGCGGTGTTCGCGGTGCGGTCAGCGGTCACGTGCGGGTTTGCGTTCGCGTTCATGACTCCAGCATCGACGGCCGTCGATCCAAGAACAATGACGGAACGTGAAACGATCAATAACCTGGGCGTTATGGAACGCCGTGACCTCGAAATCTTCTTCGCCCTCGCCGAGGAGCTGCACTTCGGCCGCACCGCGCAGCGGCTGCATGTCTCCCAGGCCCGGGTGAGCCAGAGCATCAAGCAGCTCGAACGGCGGGTCGGCGCGGCGCTCTTCGAGCGGACCAGCCGACAGGTCGCGCTGACCGCCATCGGCCGCCAACTGCTGGAGGACACCCGGCCCGGTTACGACCTCATCCGGGCGGGCCTGGCGCGGGCCGTCGCCGCGGGCCGCGGGCTGGCGGCCCCTCTGCACGTCGGGTTCACCAGCCCCCTGGCGGGCGAACTGGTCATGTCGGCCGCGCACCGCTACCGCCGCGACAACCCGAGCGCCGGCGAGGTCCACATTCACGAGGTCCCGCTCGGCGACCCCTTCACGCTGCTGCGCCGGGGCGAGCTCGACCTGCTCCTCGCCCATCACCCCGTCCGCGAGGACGACCTGGGCACCGGGGACGTCCTCATTTCCGACACCCGCGTCCTGGCCGTCGCCACCCGTCACCCCCTCGCGAGCCGCGGCTGTGTCCACCTCGACGAGCTGGCCGGCGAGCGGCTGCTCGCCCCATCTGGTCCCGCGCCCGCCTACTGGCTCGACCATCTCCTCCCCCGCGCCACCCCCGGCGGGCAGGCCATCGAGCGCGGCGCACAGGCCGCCAGCCGACAGGAGTTGCTCACCCTCGTGGGGGCCGGCCGGGGTGTCCACCCCACCGCCGCCCACGAGGCCCGCTACTACGCCCGCCCCAATGTCACCTACGTCCCGATCAGTGACGCCCCACCCCTGGAGTACGGGCTCATTTGGCGGGCGGCGGCCCACACCGACCGCGTCCGGGCGTTCGCCACGGCGGCCGCCGACCTCGTACGGCACGACAACGGGCCGGCCAACGTCTGCGCGCCCTGCCGGTGACCGGCGGAACGGCCACCGCTCCGGCCACCGCTCCGGCCACCGCTCCCGCAGTCCCCGGGCGGCCGACGGATCACTGGATGTTGAGCCGCAGGGGGTGGGACGGGTCCGTCGGGCAGGTGAAGACGCGGAGTTCACCGAAGCGCCCCACCCTGACGGCCGGCCCGTCATGGCCGCTGTCCACCGTGAGGAACAGTCGCATCCGGGCGCCGCAGGAGCAGTCGATGGGGACGAGGTCGGTGAGGTGCCAGCTCGGCCAGCCCCCGAGCTTCCAGTCCGGGCGGCAGGACAGCGTGCGTTCGAACTCGACGCCGCGCGCCTCCGCCCACGCGCAGCCCTCCTCGTAGAGCGCCTCGGGGAGTTCGTCCGCGTCCGGCAGGTCGACGATTGGCTGCGGCGCGACCGTGCACGGCCGTGGCAGGTAGGCGTCGTCGGCCCGCTCCGGGCGCGGCGGGTCGAGCACCGCGCCCACAGTGGAGGACGAGCGGTACCGCACCTCGACCGCGGGGCCCCAGTAGTCGGACTGGCCCGGCAGTTCGCTGTGGTCGTTCGGGCACCAGAGCACCTGGAGGAGGTCCGTTCCCGCCGGCAGCGGGTCCAGCGCCTCCGGCCGGAGACCCCCGGGCGCGTCCGCGGCGTACAGCTGGAGCACGGGCACCATGGGTACGGCGGGGCCCGAGGTGTCCTGCACCCAGCGCATCCGCTCCCATGCGATCATGTCGAGCGCGGACGCGCCGTCCATGATCCGCGTCTGGGTCAGGGCGTCCTCGTGGGTTATCTCGTACCCGCGGTCCGGGTCGCGGCGGTGCCGCTCGCGCATCTCCCGGTCGATCCGCTGCCAGGTCTCGCGGTCCTCGTCCGAGAGCTTCTCGCGCACCTGGACGACGTGCGGCCCCCGGCACACCGGCCACGGCTCGTCCTCGGGCCACAGCAGCGGCCCGCCGACGGAGCTGTCCCGAACGCCCGGGTCGCCCGCCTCCGGCCGCAGCAGGGTGGCCGGTCGGGCGTGGGCCGCGAAGGCCGGCACGTCCGCCATCAGGGACTCGACGGATGCGGGCACGGTCATGGTTCTTCTCCTGGAGTCTCCCGGAGGGCAGGTACGACCCCGATCATGCGGGAGGCCACTGACAACGGGCCCGGCGACCCGTCAACTCGCCTTCTCGGGACGACCTGGCCCCAGGAGCCGGTCGAGGTGATGGTCCAGCACGCCTCTGGCGGTGTCCGGCGAGCGGTACCCGAGGGCGACGTCCACCCCGAGGCTCGTGGCGAGTGACCAGCAGATGTCGGCGTCGGCACGGTCGTCGCCGTACGGCTCGCCGTTCCGCTCCTCGCCGTTCCCCGCGCCGTTCCCCGCGCCGTTCCGCTTCTCGCCGTTCCGCTCGTGCCGGGCCGCGGCGATGAGACCCGCGGTGAAGGAGAGCAGTTCGTCGTCGCCCGGGGCCAGGACCCGGGCCATCGTCGGGTCGGAGACCGCCCGCCCCGCCACGGCCAGGGAGAACCGCATGAGCCGCGTGCTCTCCTCGTCGGGGCTGACGAGGGCATGGAGACATGCGCGCAGGATGGCCTCCGGGTCCGTCGCGCCGGCCGTCCTGACAGCGCGCTCGATGCTCGCGTTCACCGCCTGTACCGCCCGGTCGAGCGCGTCGCGGACCAGGGCCTGCATCGAAGGGTAGTAGTGCTGGACCTGCCCCATGGAGACGCCCGCTTCGTCCGCGACCTTGCGCAGCGTCACCTGCTCGACGCCGCCCCGAACCGCCAGCGCCCATACGGCTTCGACCAGGCGCTTTCTGCGCTCCTCGTGATCCACGATCTTCGGCATGGCACCTCCTCTCCCCCGTTCGCAATGCGATCGCATTGCGAACGGACCTCGCACCGCGTTACAGTGCGATCGCATTGTAAACGTCCCGGCCATGACCGCCGGGCGGCTGCTCCTGAATCCCGGAGGACCACGTGAAGCACCACCTTCTGCAGGCTCTTGGCATCGCTCTCCTCGTCTTAGGAGCGCAGGGAGCGATCCGCCAGCTCGTCGACCACGACGACGCCGGCCTGCTCGGCTGGCTGCCCGGCGGATTCGCCGTCGGCATCACCGTCCACGTTCTCGCCGCCGTCATCGGCGCGGTCGTCGCCGGCTGGGCCCACGGCAAGGCGCGGAACACGGAGGCGGCCGAGCGCAGCGGCTGACTCCTTGGCCGTGGGGTCGAGTTGCTCGTGCGATCGAGTTGCTCGCGGTGTCGAGCCGCGCACCGGAGTACCGGAATAGGCGTGATCACCCCGGGGTTGGAGGCGGATGCGACGCACCCGTCGCGGCGGACACGGGAGGACCACCTCATGAGGATCGGCATCATCGGCGCCGGGAACATCGGCGGCAGTCTCACGCGGCGGCTCACCGCGATCGGGCACGACGTCGCCGTGGCCAACTCGCGGGGCCCGCACACGCTGGCCGCGCTGGCGGAGGAGACCGGCGCCACGCCGGTGCGGGTGGCGGACGCCGCCCGGGGCGCCGAGGTCGTCGTGGTCACCGTCCCGTTCAAGAACGTCCCGGACCTGCCGTCCGGCCTTCTCGACGAGGCCGCCGAAGGCGTCGTGGTGATCGAGACCTGCAACTACTACCCCAAGGAGCGCGACGGCCGGATCGCCGCCGTCGAGGACGGGCTCCCGGAGAGCCGGTGGATCGAGCGGCAGTTGGGCCACCCGGTCATCAAGGCGTTCAACGGCTCGTGGCCCGAGGACCTCGTCGACGGCGCGCGCCCGGAGGGCCATCCGGAGCGCCTCGCCCTGCCGGTGGCCGGTGACGACGAGGCGGCCAAGAAGGTCGTACGGGCGCTGATCGACGCGATGGGCTTCGACACGGTGGACGCGGGCGGCCTCGACGAGTCCTGGCGCCAGCAGCCCGACACGCCGGTGTACGGCCTGCGCGCCGGCGTGGCCGAGGTCACCGAGGCCCTGGCGGCGGCATCCCCGGAACGCCCCGAGGCGTTCCGGGCGTAGCTGTCGGAGCGATCACGCCGACGCGGGTACGGGGGCGAAGCCGGTGAACCGGCGGCAGGAGAACGCACAGCGATGAGCGACTGGGCCATGTATGTCGTCGTCCCGGAGGACGGCGCCCACGAGGTCTACGAGGCCCGCTTCGGAGCGGTCGGCCTCGACCTCGACCTGCTCGCCGGGCCGGACGTCGTCCTGCCGCTCATCCGCGCGCGCCCTCGCGTGGAGGGTCCCTGGCGCGGTGAGGCCATGTGCGAGGCGGCCGTACTGATCGACCTGCGGCGCAAGGCGCTGCTGCTCTTCGCGTGGGAGGGACCGATCACGCGGATGCGTCACCGCGCGGCCACCTGGGAGCTGCTGCGTACGGCGTGGCCCGACTGGGAGCTGCGCTGGACGTACGACGGTCCGGCCGCGCTGCTGGCCCGCCTCGGCCTGGACCCGGAGGCCGTTCGCGACCGCGACCGGTTCACATGCCCGGAGTTCCCGCTGGAGGCCGACGACGAGGAGTTGTCGGAGCGTGACCCGCTCGTCCGGGTGGTGACCGTCGGGGCGAACCGGTGCCACCTGTTCTCCGCCGTCAATGACCACCCGATCACCGAAGGCCCCGCCCTTCTGGAACGGCTGGCGGCGGCGCCCCGGTACGAGGGGGTGTGCCGGATCGCCGCCGACTCCGGTCTGCATCTCGACCCAGAGCGCCGCCGGGTCGGCTGGTGGCTGCTCAACTCCCTGGCCGGCGCATACGACATGGCCTCGCGCTGGCCCGGGTGGACGGTCACGTTCTGGGAGGACCGCTGGGGCGAACACGTCCGCGCCTCGGGCGGCGGGTTCGTCCCGCCGCCCGTCGACCGGGTGCGGGCGCTGGACGAGCTGAGCCGGGAGGCCCGGGATCACTGGTCCGTACGGTCCGTACGGTCGTCTTCGCCGGTGATCGGCTGGATGCAGGCAGCCGCCCCCGACGGCGTCAGGGAATCGACGCTGGAAGCGATTCACCGATCCGTGGACACCCGGCTGCGGCTGCGCTCGTGAGCCCGCCGGACGCGTACACCGCCGCGCACCGTCCGGACGCCGTTTCGCCGAGGCCGCGGGAGACGTGGGCGGTGGGGTCGATCACGCCGACGCGGCCAGGGCGGCGCGCCAGGTGGGGCTGTCGACGTAGTGGTTGTCGTACCGCTCCGCCGACTCGGCGATCTCCTTGGCGTCGGCCTCCCCGCGCATCACGCGGCCGAGCAGACGCAGATAGTCGAACCGGCCCATGCCCGGCGTGAACACGAACAGCACGTCCGCCTCGCAGCCGGGCGCGGCGGCGAAGGCGTGCGGGGTGTGCGGCGGCACGGCGAGGAAGTCGCCGGCCTCCAGGACGGTGACCTCCTCCCCCACCAGCACCTGGAGGGACCCGCTGATCACGAAGAAGATCTCCGTGGCCTTGGTGTGGAAGTGCGGGGGCGCGCCCATGGCCCCCTGGGCGAACGTGGAGCGGTAGCTGGTGAAGCCATCGGCCGTGCTGTCGGAGTCGGCGAGCAGCGTCATCACACTGCTGGGGTCCGCGCACGTCTCGGCGTCGGCGCACCGGGTCAGCACCGGCCGAAAAGGTGCGGCGGACGCGGACTCGGTGGGTGTTTCCTGGGTCATGGCCCGACCTTACGATCTTGGATGCCTTCCGACCAGGCACGATGGCGGGTCGTGATCAGATCGTCAGGATGTCGCGGTCCGCACCCGACCGCAGGTCGAAGTACCGCACCGTCCAGGCGGGGCCGAGCTCCCGCGCGAGGCGGTGGGCGAGCGCCTCGCCGGTGCGGGCGAACGCGAGCTTCGCCTCCTCGGAGGGGAACGCGGACGACGCCGGGTCGTCCCAGCACAGGATGGCGTCGTACTCCGCCGCCCAGTCGTTCAGCCGACGGGCGAGGTCCGCCGACAGCCCCAGCGCGGGGTCGTCCGGCGCCACGTTGTCGGGTCCGGGGTCGGTGACCCAGAGCGGGTGGCATGCGTAATCGGCCAGGACGCGGATCGCACGCGGCGCGATCACCGGGCGCTCCCCCGGCTCATCGCGGCTCCCGCGCCCCCGGCCTCCACGAGGCGCGCGCCCGGAACCTCCGCACCCCGAACCTCCGCACCCCGCGCACCGTGAAACGTGCTGCGATACGCCCGCGGGGAGACCCCGATCGCCGCGTGCAGATGCTGACGCAGCGACGCCGCCGTGCCGAAGCCGACCTCTCCCGCGATGGCGTCCACCGACAGGTCGGTGGTTTCCAGCAACTGTCGTGCGCGCAGCACGCGCTGCTGGATGAGCCAGCGCCCGGGGCTGACGCCCGTCTCCTCCTGGAAGCGGCGGGCGAAGGTGCGCAGGCTCATCCGGGCGTGGCCGGCGAGGTCGCTCAGGGTGAGCGGCTCGTGGAGGTTCGCGAGGGCCCACTGCTGGGTGGCCGCCGTTCCCGTGGCGGACGGCCTGGGCACCGGCTGCTCGATGTACTGCGCCTGACCGCCGTCCCGGAAGGGCGGCACCACGCAGCGCCGCGCCACCCGGTTGGCGAGTTCGCTGCCGTGGTCCCGGCGCAGGATGTGCAGGCAGACGTCGACCCCGGACGCGGCGCCGGCCGAGGTCAGGACGTCGCCGTCGTCGACGAAGAGCACGTCCGGGTCGAGGGCGACCTTCGGGAACCACTGGCGGAAGAGGTCGGCCAGCTTCCAGTGCGTGGTGGCCGGGCGGCCGTCGAGCAGTCCGGCGCCGGCGAGGACGAAGGCACCGGTGCAGATGGACACGGTGCGGGCGCCGGGCCGGATCGTCGCGAGCGCGGCGGCCACCGGCTCCGAGGGACGGGTGGCGACGCGGGACGGTTCGATCGACGGGATCACCACCGTGTCGGCCGTGGCCAGCACCTCGGGCCCGTGGTCGGCGGAGACCGTGAAGTCGGACGCGCTGCGCACGGGGCGCCCGTCGGGCGTGCACGTCAGCACCTCGTAGTGGCCGTCCGCGTCCCCGAAGATCCGGCTGGGGATGCCGAGCTCGAACGGATAGACCCCGTCGAGGGCCAGGACCACCACACGGTGCGCACGCGTCATGCCATCGAGTCTATGGCACGATTCCATCGATTATTGGCGATCGTGCCATTGCCGCGTCTGACCAGCCACTTCATGCTGGAGGACATGAACGAGACCACCATGCGTGCCATCAGCCAGGACGTCCACGGCGGACCCGAGGTCCTCCGGGAGGTCGAGATCCCCCGCCCCCAGCCCGGCCCCGGGGAGATCCTCATCGCCGTCCACGCGGCAGGCGTCAACCCCACCGACTGGAAGCACCGCGCCGGCGCGGGCTTCGTCGGCACCCTGCCGCTCGTGCTCGGCTGGGACGTCTCCGGCGTCGTCGAGGCGGTCGGCTTCGGCGTCACGCTCTTCGCCCCCGGCGACGAGGTGTTCGGCATGGTGCCGTACCCGTACGGGGTCGGCACCCACGCCGAGTACGTCGTCGGCCCCGCCCGGGCCTTCGCGCCCAAGCCCGCCTCCCTCGACCACGTCCAGGCCGGCGCCCTGCCGCTCGCGGCGCTCACCGCGTACCAGGCGCTCGTCGACACCGCCGACGTCCGGCCCGGACAGCGCGTCCTGATCCACGCGGCCGCCGGCGGCGTCGGCCACCTCGCCGTGCAGATCGCCAAGGCCCGCGGCGCGCACGTGATCGGCACGGCCAGCGCCGGCAAGCACGACTTCCTGCGCGGCCTGGGCGCCGACGAGGTGATCGACTACCGGACGACCGCCTTCGACGAGGTGGTCCGGGACGTCGACGTCGTCCTGGACACGCTCGCCGGCGAGGTGCTCACCCGCTCCCTCGGCGTGCTGCGCGAGGGCGGCGTCCTCGTCACCTTCCTCGGCGACGGCACCGACCAGGACGTCGCGAAGGCCGCGGAACGCGGCGTGCGTCTGCGCCCGATGCTCGTCGAGGCGGACCACGCGAGCATGCGCGCGATCGCCGACCTCGCCGAGGCGGGCAAACTCCGGGCCCACATCGCCGAGGCGCTCCCCCTGGCGGAGGCCGCGAAGGCACACGCGCTGGGCGAGACCGGGCGGACCACCGGAAAGCTGGTCCTCGTCGTCAGGTGACGCGTACGGGGCGCCCGCACACCGGCCGCCCCGAGGGTGAGGCCGCCGGCGTACGGGGGGCGCCGCGGGAGCGAGGCGGCGCGCCGTACGCCGGCCTCCTCCCGCGTACGCGCCCCATGACACCCCCGGCACATCTGAGTACGACGACTCATGCGCCCTCCCCCCGCCCCGGGGTTGGCTGGGGGCATGCACGATGTATCACCGGACCCGCGCGCCCGGGGAGCGTGGATCGCCCCGCTGCTCGCCACGCTCGTCACCCTTCCGATCGCGTTCTTCCTCACGACCGGCGCCATGCTCGCGCCCATGGGGTGCGACCCCTGCAACGGCGCCGATTCGGCGCGCTTCTCCGAGAGCTTCACGGTCGCCTTCCGGGTCTACCTCGTCGGCCTGCTGATCCCCGCGGCGATGCTGGTGACCTCCTGGGCGCTGCCCCGGCGGCGGCGCCACACCCGGGCCCGGATCACCCTCGCCGCCCTGACGCCCTGCGCCCTCGTCCTGCTGTATCTGCTCTTCATGGTCATGCTCGACTACCCTCGCTGACGACCGCACCGCACGGGGCCACCGCCGCGAGGGAGCCGCATGATCACCTGGCGTCGACTCGGTGAGCGGGACCTCCCGCTGCTCCGGGCGTGGCTGGAACAGCCGCACGTGGCCCGGTGGTGGCACCACGAGACCTCGCCCGAGGCGGTCGCGCGCGACTTCGGCCCCGCGGTCCGGGGGGAGGAGCCCACGGAGAACCTCCTCGTCCTCCTGGACGGCGAACCGCTGGGGCTGGTCCAGCGCTATCGGTACGCCGACTACCCCGAGTATCTGGCCGAGCTGGCGGCCGCCGCGGTCGAGGTGCCCGAGGGCGCGGTGTCCCTCGACTATCTGATCGGCGATCCCGAGCGCGCCGGCCGAGGCCTGGGCAGCCGGATGATCGAGGCGATCGTCCGGGCCACCTGGGCCGACCACCCGGACGTGAGCGCCGTCGTCGTCCCCGTCCACGCCGCCAACCACGCGTCCTGGCGGGCCCTGGAGAAGGCGGGCCTGCGCCGCGTCGCCGAGGCGGAGCTCGAACCGGACAACCCCGTCGACGACCGCGCCCACTACGTCTATCGCGTCGACCGCCCGCGCCCGGCGTCCACGTGACCGCCGTCGCGCCCGCGTGACCGCCGTCGCGTCCGCGTGAGCACCGTCGCGTCCACGTGACCGCCGTCGCCCGCACACCAACGCCCCGCACACAAGATCGCGGCAAACCCATGATGCGGACATGACGGCGCGGCTACACTCGCAGCCCGGTGTGCCCGGGGGGCGCACGCCGTGAGCCGAGACGCGAGGTGCCGTGATGTCGGACGAGCTTTCCCTGGCCATGCTGACCGCGGTCACGCTGACCGAGGGCATCAGATTCCTGTACGACCAGGCGGGGGCGCTCCTCACGCGCCGGCGCGAGCGCGACCCAGCGGAGCCGGAGGGAACGCCGGCGGGAGCCCCGGAGGAGACCCTGGGGACAGCCCCGGAGGGGACACGGACACCGGCGGTCGTGGCGCGGCCGAGCGTGCTGCCCGCGGCCGACCCCGTACAACTGGAGCGGTTCGCGGCCGAGTTGCGGGCCCTGCGCGCGGATCTGCACGAGTACGTCTCCGGTGTCGACCCCGTCGACCCGGCGGACGGCGAACTCGTCGCCCGGGTCGAGGCGTTGCGCCGGGTCCTGGAGGTGGTCCACGGCACGCCCCTGGTGTTCTCGGGTGAGCCCGCGCCCGCGGCCGTGGTGCGCGGCAGCGTCGACGCGGACGAGGTGGCCGGTTACGTGGCCGCCGTGCGGGCGGAGCGCGCCACGGGGCCGGTCGAGGGGCGGGTCCGGGTGCACCGGGTGGAGCGCGGCGGGGAGGCGATCGGGGTGGACCTCGGCGCCGGCCGGCCGGGGGCGTGACCGCCGTGGCCCATGGCGACCGCTCAGGACGCGCGCACCCCGACGACCGCTCAGGACGCGCGAACCACGCGAACCGCGCGGACCGCGAGCACGACAAGAGCCGGAGCCGAACGGTCCGGTCCTTCGAGGACCTGGTGCGCGAGCGCACCGGCCCGGACTTCGTGGAGCGGTCCTGGCTGTACGACCGCGTGGCGCGGGCCCTGGACACCGAGGCGGCCCGCTACGTCCTGGTCACGGGCGAGCCGGGCGCGGGCAAGACGAGCCTGCTCGCCGGCCTGGCCCGCACCCATCCGGACCGGCCGCGCTACTTCGTACGGCGGGACAGCCGCACGGCGCTGGCCGGTGGCGACGTCCAGTCCTTCCTGCTGTCCATCGGCGACCAGCTCGCCCGGACCCGGCCGGAGCTCTTCGCGCCGCAGCGCCTGGAGGTGGTGGTCCGTCAGCACATCGACAGCGTCGAGGCGGGCGGCTCCGCGGTGGGCATCAGGATCGCCGATCTGACCGTGTCACCGTTCCACCGGACCGCCACGCTGGAGCTGGAGCAGCGGATCACCCGGGCGGCGGGCTCGGTCACCGGCGTCGAGATCGGGACGGCCGGTCTCGAACCCCGGCTGCTGGAGCCGGACAACCTGGCCTATCTGGCGCTGATCGGCCCGGCGGAGGTGCTGCTGGCGGACGATCCCGGCGCGCGGATCGTGATCCTGCTCGACGCCCTGGACGAGCTGGCGGCGGGCGGCGCGGGCCCCTCCGGTCTGCTGCACTGGCTGGCCCGGGGGCCGGAGCTGCCGCCCAACGTGGCGATCGTGATGACGTCCCGGCCGCACAGCGCCCTCGCCGCGCTGCGGTCCGCCCGCGCCGGACTGCTCACCGAGGTGCCGGTCGAGCCCGGCTCCCCGGAGGTCGCGGACGACCTGCTGACCTACGCGGACCGGGCGCTGGGGACGGAACAGGTCGACTCGGCCGTACGCGCCCGGGGCCTGCTGCCCGATCAGTTCCGGCGGAGCGTCGTGCGCCGGGCCGCCGGCAACTTCCTCTATCTGTCGGCGTACGCCCGCGCCCTGGCCGAGGCGGTCGGGCGGAACGACACCGCGTCGGCGTCCCGGCTGCTCGATCCGGACGGGTTCCCCCAGGGCCTCGCGGGGCTGTACGCGTTCTTCGTGGAGACCGCGCGGGCCGAGCTCGAACGGCTCGGCATGCTGGAGATCCGCGATCCGGTCGGGCCCGCCGACACCCTGACGCCCGCCTGGGAAGGGGTGGGCCAACCGCTCCTCGGCCTCCTCACCGTGGCCCGGGAGCCGCTGGCCTTCGAGGAGCTGACCGCGTTCACCGGCATCCGCGTGTGGCCCCGGGCGGTGCGCACCGTGCTGTCCCGGCTGCGCTGGCTGCTGGACGTGCGGGAGGACGGGGTCGCGCTCTACCACTCGTCGATCGGCGAGTTCCTCACGGGCGAGCGGGCCCGCACCGAGCACCCGGACTGCTGGGTGGACGCCCTCGAATGGCACGAGCGGATCGTCCGTCACATCCGCGGCGGAGCGGCCGACTGGGCCGACGTCGACTGGGACGCGGTCGCCCCCTACGGGCTGCGCCACATCGCCGAGCACGTGCTGAGCTGCCGGGGCGCGCTCGCGGACGGGGCCGTCGACCTGGTCGGGCCCGGGCTGCTGCGGGCGGTGCGGCGCGCCTTCGGCACCAACCGGCACTTCCAGCGGATCGTCGACCGGATCGCCGACCACGCCATCGGCCGCCTACCGACGGCCGCCTCGCTCCCGGCGGTCATGTATCTGGGCACGGTGCGCCGTCAGGTGCTGCGCGCCAGCCGCGGTGTCCCTCCCCCGGTCCTCGGCCTCCTCGCCCGCATGGGCCGCGTCCCGGAGGCGCTGGAGCGCATGGAGGCGATGGAGCCGTCACTGCAACAGTTCGCCGGCGTGCGGGAGATCGTCCGGCACGCGCCGCCGGACGCGCCCGGCCCGTCGCCGCGCGAGCTGCTGGAACTGCTGGTGGACACGGCGCTCACGGTCCCGGCGTCCGACGAGTCCGCCGTACGGCCGGGGACCCGGCCGCCCGGCCCGCTGAGGGAGGCGGCCGAGGCGCTCGCCCCGCACGACCTGCGCCGGGCGCTGCGGCTGTGGGACCTCGCCTGGCAGGCCGAGACGGAGGGCCGCGAGGGCGAGCTGCCGGCGGAGTTCGGCGTGCCGGACCCGGTGTACCGCGCCGCGGCCGGGGCCGAGACGGACACCGGGCGGGCGGCCGCGCTCGTCGCGTCGATGCGGCTGCCCGCCGACCGCGCCCACGCCTTTCTCGATCTGGCCGGGCGCGCCCGGGCCGCGGAGGTGCCGGAGCTGCTGCGGCGGGCCGAGGAGAGCCTCGGCGGGGTGAAGCCTCCGGATCGGCTGCGCGGCCTCGCGAGGCTGGCCGCCGCCTGGGCCGGGCCGGATCGGGCCCGGTCGGCCGCGCTGCTCGCCGAGGTGCGTACCGACTCCGTCCGGCACCGCGACGAGAGGGGGATCGCCGAGGCGCTGGCCGACGCGGCGGCGGCCGTGTGCGCGACGGACGGCGCGACCGCGCGGCACCTGCTGGAGCGGCTGGAGTCGGTGCCGCTGAACGGCGTTTCCGAACGCCCGTATCTGCGGGCCGCCCGGCTCTGGGTGGACCTGGGCCACCCGGGCAGGGCGCGCGCCCTGCTCGACCGGGTCCTCGACTGGAGCGGGCGCGTCAGCAACCTGGTCGAGGCCGGTGCGGTGCTCGCCCGCTGCGACGCGGAGGCGGCGCGGCGGATGGTCGAGCGGGCGTGGGCGGCGGTCCCCGCGGCCGGGCCCGCCCACACCTCGATGAGCCGGTCCCTCCAGGCCTCCTCCCTGGCCGCGGCCGCCCGGGGCCTGGCCGTTCACGACCCCGTGCGCGCCGCGGAGATCGCCCGGGGGATCGGGAGGACCGAGTGGTCCTCCTTCGGAGACGACCGCTCCAGCGCCCTGGCCGGCATCGCCCATCGCTGCCTGGACACGGGCAGGAACGATACGGCGGAGGCGCTCCTGGAGGAGTGCCTGCGCTTCGGCGACCTCGTCCCGCCGCCGGCCGCCGAGCAGCCGCCCGGGAACCACCGGCCCGTCCGGGGCCCGGACGGCGGGGAGCCGGCCGGGTGGGACCGCCCCGAGGACTTCCTCCCCGGCCTGACCGCCATGTTCAACGCGTCCCACGAGTGGGCGGCCCGGGGCAACCGGTACTTCTACCGCGACCCCGTCGAGGTGGTCCGCGCGGTCTCCCCGGGCCCGCACTCCTGGGCCAGGACGGTCCGGACCGTGGCGGAGGCGGTCGCGGCACGGGACCCGGCCCGGGCGCTCGGGCTCGTGCGCTCGCTCGCCTGCCCGGAGGAGCGGGCGATCGGCCTGGCCACCCTGTTCCTGCGGGCCTCGGAACAGGACCGGCCGGAGGCGGCCGCCCTGTCGGAGGAGCTCGACGAGGCACTCGGCGCGCTGCCCCGCTACACGTGGATACGCGGCGACGCCGACGGCGACGCCTGGGCCTATCTGCGGCCGG